>JAWUXY010000083.1:0-72068 GCA_034111105.1 Bermanella sp.
TATATTTTTTAAATTTTTAATAGTGTTTAAATTATAGTTTTTAAGATGAGTGTCCTTTGTTGTCAAGCCACCCATAATAAGACATTCAAGCAATCCAATTATTGCGCAATATTAAAGACCAAAATAACAAAACGCTGGATACCCGCCTTCGCGGGTATGACGATTTAAAGACGCTGCTATCGTGTCTACATTTTTACATTATCAACACTATGATACTCATTATCTACGCAAGCCTACTTTTAAACCAATACAAGAGTTCATTATTTAATCTCGTTTTATTATCCATGAGCGGTTTTAGGCGTGTACGAACTAAAGGAGGAGTTTCATGAGAAACCAAGGAGAAACAGGTAGCTCACATACAACCCCTAATTAAACATTTTCATTCCTGAATGATTTTTTTTCGAATTGGCTAAGGTCAGTTGGGCAGGGTTAAACGGGGAAAATTAATATTACTAAATAAGTCATAACACTTGATTACTCCCATATACAAAGATGGGGAGTAATCTTGGTTTAACCAAAATAATGACGTTATTTATTCAATATTTTATTATGTTCTTGATTCAAGTAATTCTCTTAAAGCAAGCGGCAGTATTGCCCGTGCTTTTTGCGTCATCGTTTTCTCGTGTTTTTGCCAAAGCACACCCAGATACACAATCGCCAATCCGATAATGGTTAATGCGATTGGAAACAACACGCTATCTTTGAATACATCCGCGGCTAAATATCCAAGATAACCGCAGCATCCTAGTGCACCAAATATCACAAACACTCTGCGCACTAATAATACACCGATGCCAATCATTGAAAGATTAATACAGAAGTAAAAGAATTTTGAAAGTTCGTTGTTAGAGCTTTGAGAAGAGAGTCCGCCCCAAAATGCAATCACACCAAAAATATAAATCCAAAATGCATAATCCGCTTTACCGCGCGACCTTACGTCTATCCAAAACGCAAGCCCTATCATTAACAGACCAAAGTAGAGCGAAACAAGCTTACGTAATTGCCATGTTAAATCACCACCATCAAGCATAGTGGCAACATCCATTGTCATGTACCAAAGTGTGACGGCAATAGGCATGATTAAAAATGGGTATTTATATTTCCACGCAATGATAGCCCCAACCGCTAGCGTCCCCAGTTCCATGTATAACCAGTGCCACGCTATGTACCGATGATAATCCCGATACACTTCGCCATCGGGCCAAATACCTAACCACTGCTGTAAGCCATATATGAATAATGGCGTTAAACACACAACAAACGTTGCGCAAATTCCGGCTGGGATATTTAAGTTTTTAGCCGCAAACGTATTGGTTATTTTAATACCGACCAACGCATAAAGCGCCGATATAAAAACAATGCCCGCACCGCCAAACGACTCCCACCCTAGGTTCATGAACAATGTCATTGCACCGATGGCAATTAACCCACCGAAATAGTACAAAACATGGGTGAATGTAAAATGGGGTTCATCAAGTGATTGTGACTGAAAGAAATCAAACAATGAGTTGGCCTGATCACTCGTGATGATCTTTGCTTCTACTGCGTCATTTAACCGACTTTTTGTTATTTTCATAATTTATTTACACATAACAGTTTATTCTTTGTCACATAATCAAATAATATATTGCGTGGTTACGTGACTCGTTTTATTAGGCGTGTTCGCCCGATACGTTCTTAAGTTCCAACTATCATGAGGGACACAGTACGTTTTGGCAAATGTGTTCTTATTGTTTACGCCCTAATACAACACTTGTATCTATGTCAGTTTTTAATTTTATACCGTATTTTAATCCCATACTTTCTTATTATATTTTAGATATAAACGATCTGTTTCCGTAAAAAGCATCATATGGCGACACATTATATTGTGTCAGTCCCATGACTGGTTTTTACAGTGTATTTATCATGCAAAATATTAATTTAAGATTTGAATCAAGCGATATTTATGTGATCAGTTAAGCTTTAATCGGGCGCGGGGCACCCTCGTACAATAATGTATTCTACTTACAGCAGTTCCCTGCTTTGGGTTCGGGTATTTTATGGCATTCGTCGTTTTCATAAAATACTGTCATGGTTTCGGGGGGCGTTAATAACCGAATTCTGGGCAGGTGATTGCAGAATATAAAATAATGTCAGCCATTTTCACCTTCTAATATTTTAAAATAGTGATAATACTTCGTCGTACAATCAAATCAAATCAAATCACATCACATCACATCACATCACATCACATCAGTATCGAATCACAACCCAAACTGCGCAAACACTTCATCATCATGCTCCCCTAATAAAGGCGGCGGGCGTTTGTATGCTACTGGCGTGCGCGATAATTTAATGGGGTTACCCGGTAAGGTTAAATCTTTATTTAAGGGGTGGGGAATATTCACGCGCATATCGCGGGCAATTATTTGAGGGTCGTTAAACACTTCGTCTATGTTGTTAATGGGCCCAGCGGGCACTTGTGCTTGTTCGAATAAGGCCAGCCATTCATCGCGGGATTTCGATAACATTTGCCCTTGTAAAATGGAAACTAATTGATTTCGATTTTTTACCCGCTGCGGGTTTGTGCTGTAGTCTGGGTGATCCGCTAATGCTGCAAGACCAATCACGTTGCAATAGCGTTTGAATTGGTCGTCGTTACCCACCGCCACAATGCAGTGGCCATCGCTGGTGGCAAAGGTTTGGTACGGCACAATATTAGGGTGCGAGTTGCCTAATTTTTGGGGCACCTGCCCGCCCACTAAATAATTGGTGGCTTGGTTAGCAAGGGTCGCCGCTGTGACATCTAGTAAGGCGAGATCAATGTATTGGCCTAAGCCAGATTTTTCTCGCTCGGCCAAACTTGCGAGTATGCCCACGCTGGCGTACAAACCTGTCATAACATCGGTTAATGCCACGCCTATTTTTTGTGGTTCGCGTTCTGGTTCACCCGTTACGCTCATTAGGCCGCCCATGGCTTGCACTAAAAAGTCGTAACCTGGGCGATTTTTGTAAGGGCCGGTTTGGCCAAAACCAGTAATTGAACAATAAATCAATTTGGGGTTAAGCGCGGATAACGTGGCGTAGTCCAGCGAGTATTGCGCGGCACCACCGGTTTTAAAATTTTCGATCACTATGTCGCATTGCTGCGCCAATTTATGCACTTGCTGCTGCCCTTTTGGCGTGGTGATATCAATACACACGGATTGCTTGCCGCGATTGGCCGCCATAAAGTAAGCCGACTCGCTGCTGTCTTGGCCATTATCGTTTGGCATGTAAGGCGGCCCCCAGCGACGGGTATCGTCGCCAACATTGGGGCGTTCAACTTTGATCACCTGCGCGCCAAAATCCGCCAAGATTTGGCTCGCCCAAGGGCCAGCCAAAATACGCGACAAATCCAATACTTTTAAGTGGCCCAGTGCACTTGCCATAAACGTTCCTTTATCTTAAAAAGCAGGGATATCGGTTTGGCTGCGACCCAGAATCAAGCCGTGTATGTCATAGGTGCCTTCGTAGGTGTTGACCACTTCAAGGTTCATCATGTGGCGCATAATGGGGTATTCATCACTGATGCCATTACCGCCTAACATGTCGCGGGCCATTCGAGCGATGTCTAACGACTTGCCACACGAGTTGCGTTTAATTAACGAAATTAACTCAGGTGAAATGTTACCACTGTCCATTAATTGCCCGGCACGATGGCAAGCCACTAAACCTAAGCTGATTTCCGTTTGCATGTTGGCCAGTTTGGTTTGCACTAATTGCGTCGCCGCTAATGGGCGACCAAATTGTTTGCGCGCTAGGGTGTAATCCCGTGCGGTTAACCAACAGGTTTCTGCCGCGCCTAATGCGCCCCATGCAATGCCATAGCGGGCGTTATTCAAACAGGAGAACGGGCCTTTTAAACCGCTTACATTGGGCAGTATTTGCGTGTCATTGACCGCTACATTGTCCATCACAATTTCACCGGTTATGGATGCACGCAATGCCAACTTGCCTTCAATTTTTGGGGTGGTTAAACCCGGCATGCCTTTTTCTAAAATAAAACCCCGAATTTTGCCGTCTTCGGTTTTGGCCCACACCACAAACACATCGGCAATTGGGCTGTTGGTGATCCACATTTTGCTGCCGTTTAAAACGTAACCACCATCTACTTTTTTCGCTCGGCTTAACATACCGTTAGGGTCTGAGCCATGATCGGGCTCGGTTAAACCAAAACAACCAATCCATTCGCCACTGGCCATTTTAGGCAGATACTTTTCGCGCTGTGCTTCGCTGCCAAAGGCATAAATAGGGTACATAACCAATGACGATTGCACGCTCATCATTGAGCGATAGCCTGAATCGACTTTTTCGATTTCACGGGCAATGAGGCCATAACTAATGTAATCGACGCCTGCGCAGTCGTAACCTTTAATAGTGGAGCCTAGTAGCCCCATGCTGCCCATTTCTTTAAATATATTTATATCGGTTTCTTCTGCCCGATACGCCTGCTGCACACGGGGTAATAAGGTTTTTTGCGCATACTGGCGCGCACTGTCCCGTGCCATGCGTTGCTCATCGTTGAGCATGTTTTCGATTAAAAACGGGTCTTGCCAATCAATTTTTTGCCAAGTGGTCACGTGACTCATGAAGTTCTCCTAATCAACCTGTTCAATTTAGCAAAGATTCACTATAAAAATAAAATATATGATTTATATGTAATTGATATATTATTTATATATCAAAATAATCATGATGAGCGTCCCATGGATCTTCGCAAATTAGAGATTTTTGTGAGCGTGGCTCAACACTTAAGCTTTAGCCAAGCCGCCCTTGCGCTGCACATGGCTCAGCCCGCGGTGAGTATTGCCATTCGCAAACTAGAAGACGAATTCAATACGGTATTGTTCGAACGAAATAACCGCACCATACAGCTCACCAGTGAGGGCCAGCTGGCCCTTGATAAAGCCAAAGCGATTTTGCAGCAGGTCAATGAGCTCAGTACCAGTATGAGTAAGCTTGATGGTATTTTACGTGGGGAATTAAGCATTGCTTGCCCATCGATGCTGGGCACTTATTTTTTTCCTGATGTACTGGGGGCGTTTTTAGGTGAGCACACAGGGTTAACGGCGTCGATCAACCAAGCAGGGACACAAAAAATTCCCAACATGATTCTACAAGACGAGGTAGAGCTGGGTGTGATTAATCAAACCAGTTATCACCCTGACTTAGAAGTGATTCCCTTGGTGACACAAAAAATTGTGTTATGCGTCAACGAGCAACACCCGCTTAATCAACAAAAGCGGGTTCACATCAAGCAGTTACACGATGTGCCTATGGTGCTTTACCAAAATGATTATTTTATTCGCCAGCAATTTGATAGCCAATGTCTTGCTCATAACATACAACCCGACATTCGCATGCAATCTAATTTTTTGCCGTTGCTCACTAGCATGGTGAAAAACAACTTTGCCGCCACCGTGGGGCTTGAAATGATGCCACAACAAGAGCCTGGCATGGTCGGGCTTGAGTTATCACCCAAGATTGAATTAAACATGATGCTGGCATGGCGCAAAGGGCGTTTAATTTCACGGGCCAATAAGGTGTTTATTGAATGGTTAAAGGCGCGAGGTTGATGTTTGTATTATAGAGAAATGCATCAACGTAAAAGCTAACCTCGATGTATGCGCTGTTCGATATGATCCATAAGCACTGGGTCCATGTACATTTCAAACGTGGCTGAGGCGGTTTTAACGGCAATGGCCACCAATAAACCTGTAAACATAATGCCAAACCAGGCAATGATAATAGACATGGCTTTCGATCGTTTATGGGTTGGGCGTATGTCCCCATAACCCACGGTTAGTGCTGTAATGTAAGCCCAATACAATGCGTCAAACGGCTTCCATTTTTCTATTCGCCCGACGATTAAGCCCAGCCCAGAAATCAAAACACACAAAACCGATAATATCGGCGCGCTTAAAAAGACGCCCCAAAAGAACAATTGAAAAAATGTAAGTGAAAAATCCATAACTCACGCACTGGTTATTAATATCGAGGGTGCCGCTATCACGGTCGTGTTTTACATCTTACACCAAGAATGTTGCGGGTTATAGAATTTGCTAGGCTGATACACAGAGTGTGGATAAACGGTGGTTAAGAAGCGCAGGCGTCTCTGCGCTTCTTAACGTTATAATGCTGATAAATCTGCAAAGACAAGATAATCGGTAATCTTGTTATTTTCTATTTCTAAAAATGTAGAAAAAACCACAGAATGCTCTGTGCTATTTAAACGCACATAATCAACATGGCCAAAGCACGTAATTTTATCCACAGACTTGCCATCTTTGAAGATAGTCTGAGAAAAAACATCTTCAATCGTATGTCGCATTGAATCAATGCTACTAAAGAAATCTCGATTGGCATCTAAGATGATTGATTTATTGGTTTCTGCTGGGTAATTACCAATTCTAAAACGAGTATTTTCAGCAAGCTTATCGCCTAGGTAGTCGACGTTTTTAGCGTCTACGGCTTGATAAAGTTCTGTTACTAATTGCTGCACGTGTTGTTGGTTCATCATCTTTACTCTTTTATTAAAATGAATGGTTTATGTGAATTGTCATTTAACGTTTTCTTAAAATTTCACCACTTTCACCGCCGTACATATTTTTTTCTTGGGGTTTGTCGCTGCTGTATTCTAAAAATTCAAATTGAAAACCCGCAGGGTCATTGTAATAAACGGTTTTTCTATAAGGGTGCTCGCGCCCAGTGATATCGACTGTGAATCCTCTAGCGCTCAGCCTTGCAATCACACCGCTCAAGTCATCGACCACAAACCCTAAATGGGCTACGCCTGCTTGCACACTGCGCACGTCGCGAATGTCACCTTGTGCGTTATCGTTAAGTGTCAGGTAATAGTCGTCATCACCCACGTGCAACCAATGTCTGTGCACCTGGGCCTCACCTTTACCCCAAACCATGTCCCCTTCACCACGAACTTTCCAGTGGGGAAAAGCCGTTAACAAAAAGTCCAATGTGGGCTGAATGTCATTCATAACTAAGTTGGCGTGCTCTAATCGAACCATGATGCTGTCTCCTGTGTTCTGATGTGTTTACTGTAGGTTTAATGTCAAAACAGAACAATATGGCTTTATGTAGTTACTTTGTTGAGTTATTCTCAACAAATAAGGTATTTATAATGTGAAAGGAGCCTATTGATGGAAAGCTTTAATGCCATACCTATCTTTATTGCGGTGGCGGATCATGGGGGGTTTTCCAGTGCAGCAAAGATTTTGGGTATTTCGAAATCGGCCATCAGCAAGCGTATTTCATTATTAGAAGAGCAACTGGGTGCCCGCCTATTTCATCGCACAACGCGCAAGCTCAGCCTTACCGAAGCCGGTGAACGTTTTTATGAATACGCAGCACGGGCCAACCGAGCTGCACAACAAGCAGAAGATGCCGTTTATGAATTACAAGGGGAACCAAGAGGCACATTAAAAATTCAATTGCCCATGACACTGGGGCAAATGCATATTGCGCCGCTGATTCCTGCATTTTTACAGCGTTACCCCAATCTGCAAATCGATATAATAATGGATGACAGCCACATTAATTTAGTCGAGCAAGGGTTCGACATGGCCGTGCGAGCCGGTGACTTACCAGATTCCAATTTAATTGCTCGGCCCCTTGCACCGTTGCGCAGTGTGGTGTGCGTCGCACCTCGTTATTTAGCGGCATTTAAAAACGAGCACAAACAAATACTTGATCAACCACAACAATTAGAACTCGCCAATTGCCTTGTATACAGTTATTCGACGAATGGGGATATTTGGCAATTTGATTCATGTAAAGACAAAACCAAAAGCCATAAAATAAAAGTGAGTGGTAACTATCGAGTCAACAACAGTGCTGCGTTAAAACAAGCCTTAATTGCAGGGATGGGGGTGGGCCGCCTACCTACTTTCATTGTGGGCGACGCCATTAAAACTGGCGAACTGATTCCGTTATTTTCAGATTACGCCATGCCAAGCAAAACCCTTTACGCTATTTACCCAGAGCGTCATTATTTGCCCACAAAAGTGCGCGCGTTTTTAGATTATTTAATTGAAAACCTAGGCCAAGAGAGGCCTTACTGGGATGACTTTTAATCATCTAACATGGCAGTTAAGCCTTATGCCAGCGATTTAAAATCAGTGCCCTGATACGTCTTGGTGCTGCACAATATCGATTCGGAAACCGGCTGGGTCTTTTAGCATGAAGTGTATTTGGCCCCATGTTTCTTCTTTTAGGTTCATTGCAAAATTAAGAGCCATTTTTTGCGCCTCAGCATACGCAAGGGCTGCATCTTTCACTTCTAATGAAATAACAAAGCCATCAGGGGACATGACAGCGTGTAAAAAATCAGGCTGCGTTTGGTGTTCCGGTAATAAGAAGCCAAGCTGAATGCCTGTACTGGGTGACACAAGATGCAGATAAAAACTGGGATCATAAAAGACCGCATTAAAACCAAACACATCTTCGTAAAATTGCTTCACAACCTCTAAATTTGAGGTCACCATAACAGGGAACATTGCATCTATTTCTATCATTATCATTTCTCCATCGCATTAGCTTATGAAAAACGATAATAGACGGGTCGATTCAATTAGGATTGTACAAAACGGACGAACTTAAAAATTCGCTGGGCGTAACGCCTGACATACTTTTAAATTCGCGAATGAAATGGGACTGATCATAATAATGATTTGCCCAGACACCCGAGGCTGGCTCTAAGTTCATTAGGTTTAATGTGGTTTGAAACCGCAAAACCTTGGCAAAATCTTTAGGTGACAGCCCTAAATACTGATGCGTTAACCGCCGAAGTTGGCGAGCCGACAAACCAAACTGGGCACACTGTTTATCGGATAAGTTAATGTTGGATTGGGGGCTTTGATAACAATAACGAATATAGCGAGCAATTCTTGAATCTATTTTTCTGTGTTGTATGGCCCCAAGTATCACACGAGACACCGTCTCACAGCGGGGTTGGAATTCAATTTTTTGAGTCACACTCTCACATAATTGATGAAGTACATCAGGCGATAATAAGTCGTTTGGTGTGACAGTGTGTTCTGGGTTATTCCATTCACCTACAGGGGCACAGATCAACCCATGGTGCCCCAATAACCGAAACCGAATGCCAAAATACGTCACCGGCCCTGTCATCTCAAACACAATGGATGAAGTGAACGGTGTGACGATAAACATTTCATCTGGTTGCGCAACATTAATAATTAGGTCAACACAATTGTCCGGCACACTGCGATAGTGATACGAGCCATAAGGTACATTCAACTGCCAAAACATCTGCACCCATTGATTTAAAGGGGTCGATGGCATCAAGGTTAAATAGAGATCATCAATACCAACGCGACCTTGGCAAGGGTTGTAATCAATATCTAACGGCATACCGTAATCCCCTTTTGTCGCACCTGCATTTACTCATCCACATGAATGGCTTTTAGCTCTACATATTCATGTAAGCCTTCGTCACCAAATTCACGACCGTTACCGCTTTGCTTCATACCGCCAAACGGCGCTTCTATATTGTAGCTGCCGCCATTTACATACACCATGCCAGCATCCATTTGTGTGGCGATATCAAAACCCAATGTTTTATCTTTTGCAAAGACAGATGCGGCTAACCCATAAATGGTATCGTTAGCGATGGCGATACCTTCTGCAAGTTCGTTGTATTCAATTATGCAAATCACGGGGCCAAATATTTCTTCGCGGGCAATGACCATATCATTGCTAACGTTTGCAAAAATGGTGGGTGACACATAAAAACCTTTATCAATGCCCGCTGGTTTTTCTAAACCACCTGTAACGAGTATGGCTCCTTCTTTTATGCCGCGCTCAATATAATTCAATACTCGTTGTTGCTGTGCCTTACTGACCATTGGGCCCATAAAGGCATCTGGGCCATTGCCGACCACCACGGCTTCGGCTTTTTGTTTCGCTAACGCTATAACCTCTTTTACGATATCAGTATGCGCTAACCAACGACTGTAAGCCGTGCAGGTTTGTCCTGTATTAATCAATACGTCATCAATACCATATTGCACCGCTGCGTCTATGTCGCAGCCTTTATCGATAATTAACGGCGATTTACCCCCCAACTCTTGCACCACACGTTTTACATTTTGCGCGGCGTTTTGTGCGATATGAATGCCCGCGCGAGTCGAACCGGTAAATGAAATCAATTGAATATCAGGGTGACTCGACAACGCCGCGCCTACTTCTGGGCCTGTACCTGGCACAAGATTAAATACCCCTTTTGGTAAACCAATTTCATCACACGCTTTGGCCACAATAAAATCTTGCAGTGAGGTTTGCTCGGATGGCTTTACAATCATGGCACAGCCTGCGGCCAGCGCTGGTGCCATTTTACCCACCAATTGATTAAGCGGATAATTCCATGGGCTAATGAGCGCGCACACGCCAATAGGTTGCTTTAATATTTGCGCATTGCCGATGGTTTTAATGTCGTCCATTAATTTTGTGCGGCTAACGTAGGTTTCTAAAATATCAATTTGATCGTCCACTTGTACGTCGCCTGTCATGTGCAATGGCATGCCCATTGAGATACTCATAGATAGCGCTAACTCATCACGGTATTCGCGTAACTTATCCGCTAATTTTTGTATCATGCCTGCGCGATAATCGCTGCTGGTTTTTGACCATGTTTTGAATGCTGCGCTCGCGGCTATGACCGCTGCATCAACATCTTCTTTTGTGCCCATTACCACATTGGCACACACATTTTCTGTGGCCGGATTAATAACGTCAAAAGTTTGCTGGCTGGTAGAGTTTACCCATTGGCCATTAATATACAGTTGTGAATAATCTTGCATCATTATTTCCTATTAAGAGATCACCAATTCCAATACATTACAAATAGCGACGACACATTTACGCTTCCATTTTGGTGAGGTTAAATCCGCTAATACTTTGTCTTCATAGGCGAGCATTTTATTAAGGGTTTTATAGGTTAACCAGCGAATGGGTTCTGGCTCCCATTTTTTTAGTGCACTTATTGGCTGATTGTTTTTAACCCAAGGTTGTTGCGTATGTAAGGTTTGTTTATTTAATATTAAATCGGCTAGCGTGCGCCCAGCCAAGTTAGTGGCCCCCACGCCCTCACCTAAATACCCACCGGCTAACGCAATACCTTGCGTGCGATCACATAACATGTGCAGATGAAAACGTCTTGGTAAAGCAAGATTACCACCCCACGAGTGACTGACTTTGATATTGCGTTCTTTTAATACGGGGAAGCACTCATGCAATAAATTCAACCGCAATGCCATCTCTGTTTCGGTATGGGTGAAGTCATGGCGCAAGCGCCCTCCAAAACTGTAGCCACCACGGGCACCAAAGACCAAACGGTTATCCGCAGTGCGCTGCCCATAACTAATTAGACGTGACGACTCACTAAACGCTTGGCCTTTTTCTAAGCCTATTTCATTCCAAATCTCTTGTGATAATGGCTCGGTGGCGATAATTAAACTGTAGACCGCGAGTTGATATTGATTGATCGGTTTAAGTTGTGTGCCATACGCTTCAACCGCAGGCACAATCCATTTAGCTTTGATACTGGCACTGTGGGTTTTCACGTCACCGCTTTGCCATTGCATAACGGGAGAGTTTTCATAAATGATAACGCCTTTGCTCTCAAGGCACTGAGCTAAACCCATGACTAGTTTAGCGGGTTGGATCGTTGCCACGTGAGGGCTAAACATGGCACCTTGCGCTTTTGCCATTTTGAGTTGTTGATCTAACTGGTTTTTATTAAGCCAAGTAAAGTCCTGTTCGCTGTAATCATTTTGTTTATAGTCAGCCAATTCTTTTTGCAACCGCTGGCGTTGCTCTGGATAGCGTGCAGCACAATATAAAACTCCGCCTTTTTTCAAATCGCAGTGGATATTTTCTTTTGCGCAAATACGCGCGACTTCATCGGGGATATCATGAATTAAGTGGTGACTTGCTTGACGCTCAGGTTTTGTGTGATGCTTGAGTAAGTCGTCGGCCCCTGCAATTTCCCCCATGAGCCAGCCGCCATTACGACCGGATGCACCAAAGCCCACATGTTTGGCTTCAACAATCGCGATGGTTAAATCGGGTTGCGCTTGGTTCAAATAATAGGCTGTCCATAAACCCGTGAACCCTGCGCCAATGATGACCACATCTACAGTTAGATCCTGCTGCAATACTGGGCGAGGAGTGTGTGTTACCTGCTCCATCCATAAACTGACCATGCATCACCTGTTTTTACACGCGAACGAAAGAATGATCAGACTCTAACAAACACCGCTTAATAAAACCTAGCTGCGTGCACGCGCGGATTTTTACTAATCTGATCTCATATAAGCCTTCGGGCTTTGCCCTGTGACCATTCTAAAGTACTTGTAAAAAACCGAGTTGCTATTGAAACCTGCATCCAATGCTAAAACGTCTACAGAACATTTAACATGACTGTTGATTTGTTGCAGCACCCATTCAATTCGTAGTTCATTGATGTACTGTAAAAATCGTTTGCCAAATACTTGATTAAATAAATACGATAATTGGTTTCGGGTATAGCCTGTGTTGTCAGCCAGTTTTTGTAAATTAAAATCGGGTTGGTTAGTGACACTTGATTGGGCTAAATAATCTCTTACATCTTGTGACATGGCGGCCACTTGCCTTGTGGATAAGCCTAATCGGTTTAAGTCATTTTTAGCCGTTTTTGGTCCACTATTCTTGTGGCCCATTAAGCTTGCGTATTCGTGTATGCGCCAAATTAAACCGTCTTTTACTGTGATGGCTTCGCTGGCTCTAAACGAGGCTAAGCCTTGTTGATCTTGCAAACGAATACTGTATTCAATAAATGCGGTATCACCATCAGCCCGCATGGGGGCAATATGATTCAGTTCAGCGCTCGGCAAGCTAGCGCGGATGTAAGATTGAATATCAACCTGAGTGAATACTTTATTCTGAAAAAAATCGTGGTACTGAATGTCAGGATGATAACAGCTAAGAATGGTGTCTAAATCACGCTCACGCCAAGCAAGGTGATAACGGGTTACCACCTCTAGTGTGTTTTGCTTTAATTGCGCCGCATGGGAATACGCTGATAATTTTGGGGTCATAAAAAACGTTCTAGCATCAACCGATTACGTTTATCATCATAGGATGTATGAAACTGTTTCGGTAGCATTCGCGTATACTGGTTATGTTTATTCATTGTATAAGGCTTTTCATGGAATCCCTAAGCTTGCAAACCTTCACTGGGGTGATTTTTGATTTAGACGGCACCTTGGTTGAATCCTCTTTGGATTTTCCATTTTTACGACAATCATTAGACTGCCCGGATGATATGGACTTACTTACCCATGTGGCCAGTTTAGATGCGAAATCACAAGCCCACGCTAATGCATTTATTGAACAACATGAGCTAGACGATGCACAAGATGCTAAATGGCTACCCGGTGCGTTTGAGCTTGTCAGCGCCATTGCTGCTTTAGGTTTGCCCATGGCAATTGTCACCCGTAATAGCTCGGAAGCGGCCAGTATCAAAGTTAAAAATAATAACATTCCCATCAGTACCGTTCTGACTCGTGCGGATGCACCCGCTAAACCGGACCCAACGGCGTTATTGATGGTAGCTAAAGACTGGCAACAATCACCAAAAACCATTATGTATGTAGGGGATTATAAGTATGACCTACAAGCCGCTATTAATGCAGGCATGCATGGGTGCCTTTTCGCGCCAAATGAAACACCAGACTATGCCAATCTAGCCCACAGCATATGTACGGATTATCATGACTTAACAACCTATTTGCATAAATGTGTCACAAACTAATGCGCAAAGGAATCCAAATCCTTTACCATAGCGTAACTGCTTAAAATAATTTAAGAAGAGCCAATATGCCTGAAAATAATGCCATCATTAATATCAAGAATTTAAGGTTACGCACCTTTATTGGCTTTAACCCTGAAGAACAAGAAAAACAGCAAGATGTGATCATCAATGCTGAGATTCATTACCCAGCTAGTCACTTGTGCCTAACCGACCACGTTGAAGGCGCACTGAATTATAAAACCATCACCAAAAACACCATTGCATTAGTGGAAGGTGGTCGCTTTAAATTATTAGAGAAGCTTGTATCCGATGTTTTGGATATTTGTTGTGAGCACGACTCAGTGACGTTTGCTAAAGTGACCATTGATAAACCCCACGCGCTGCGTTTTGCCGATTCTGTATCGTTAACACTGGCCAAGCGCAAAGGCTAATACGCCTAAAAAGGGAAAGAGGACTAAACATGATTTCTGACACGGCCCAACTAGTACGCGATACCTTAGTAGCAAGGGGTCTTGAAACCCCGATGAAAGACACGGGCTTAAGCAACGACGAAAAATATGCTCGTATCAAAGATGCCATGACAACCGTGGTCGAAACCCTAGGGTTAGATTTATCCGATGACAGCCTGCAAGAAACCCCTCATCGCATTGCAAAAATGTACGTGAGTGAAATTTTTGGTGGCTTAGATTATGCCAATTTCCCAAAAATGTCGGTTATTGAAAACAAGATGCAAGTGGATGAAATGGTCAAGGTCAGTGACATTCACCTAACCAGTACCTGTGAACATCACTTTGTGACCATCGATGGTTTTGCGAAAGTGGCGTATATCCCAAAAAACAAAATCATTGGGCTATCAAAAATCAATCGCTTAGTGCGCTTTTTTGCACAGCGCCCTCAGGTGCAAGAGCGTTTAACACAACAAGTGCTAATTAGCTTACAAACATTGCTTGAAACCGAGAACGTAGCCGTCTCAATTGATGCCACTCATTATTGCGTAAAATCGCGCGGCGTGATGGATACTCACTCCCATACCAGTACAACCGCGCTTGGCGGTATATTCAAAAGTAACGTGCATACACGCGCAGAGTTTTTATCTTAATTGCATGGGTTGTTTCACCCATAAAAAAAGCCTCATATGAGGCTTTTTTTATGTCCAATATTTATCAACTTTACTTTAGCTTTAATAAAAAATTCAAAACCCCTTTTACAAACACCTCAGGACTTTCTACTTGAGGATAATGCCCAGTGTCATTAAGTTTTACAATATTTGGGTTAGGGATCAGTTGCTCATAACGCGCAACCATATGCGCGCCGCTAATAGGATCAAGCAGACCATCAATCAATAACATAGGTACATCAGTGGTTTGCATCACACCGACCCAACGCTCACGGTTTTGTTTTCGCTCGGTCATGTATGCAATCAATTTATGCATAATCAGCACACCACCTTTGTGCTCTAGCATTTGCCAGTAGCCTTTTAACTCGTCTTCGCTTAGGTTTTTTGCGCAAATATGATCAAAATTTATTTTGAATTTTTCATAACGTACTAATTTACTTAAAATAAAACCAATGGGGCTTAATAAGAGTTTTTGTAGTAATACGGGATGATGGGTTTCAGGGAACAGTCCGCCATTACTGAATACAACTGACAATATCTGCCCTGTTTTATGATGCCGTGCTAATAATTCTTGCGCCACCGTATCGCCATAATCATGGGCTAAAAGGTGATACTGTTTAATATTCAGCTGACTTAATAATGCATCAAAAATATCCGCTTGCTCAAAAATGGAATAATCTTGCTTAGGTTTATCACTAAAACCAAAACCCAGCATATCCAGTGTAATAAGATAAAAGTGCTCATTTAATGCGGGGAATATTTTCGCCCAGTCCCAACTGCACGTGGGGAAACCATGAATCAATACCAGCGCTGGTTTTTGTTTATCTCCTTTTGTGAGATAAAAAATATCATTGCCATTAAACGAGAACGTATCGCCCTGTTCTTGCCATTGCTGTAGTGATGTCATGATTGTTTCCGCTTATTATTGTTATCTAATTATTGCTGATAAGGTGCGCCTAAGCGATCAAGCTTACGCAATAAGCCTGGCCATGCCAATGCACCGCCTGCATTACGTGTAACCTGTTTTGCTGCCGCTTGCATGCCTTCAACAATACCACTGGGTACAGGCGTTAGCGCACCGCCACCAGATTGAGCCAATAATTGAATTTCACACGCACGCTGTAATATGTACATATTTAAAAAACCGTCGGCAACGGTTTCGGCGCAAGTTAATAAGCCATGATTACGCAGAATCATAAAATATGTTTCGCCAAGGTCGGCCTGTAAACGTGCTTTTTCATCTTCACGCAATGCAACCCCTTCGTATTCGTGGTACGACAAGCTCGTTAATGGAAACAATGATTGCTGTGAAATAGCTTGTAAGCCATCTTTTTGTGCCGATACAGCAACACCTGCATTGGTATGTAGGTGCAGCACCACTTGAGCGTCTTCACGGACTTCATGTATGGCACTATGAATGGTAAAACCCGCAGGATTAATATCATGTTCACTTGGTAATACTTTGTTGCCATCAAGGTCTACTTTAACCAAGCTTGTTGCCGTGATTTCATCAAACATTAATCCATAAGGGTTAATTAAAAAGTGATGCTCAGGCCCAGGAACCCGTGCTGATATGTGGGTAAAAATCAAGTCATCCCAACCATAATGGGCAACGAGGTTATAACAAGCCGCAAGATCTTGGCGCAGTTTCCATTCTTCTTGGCTCACTGAGTCCTTGATTGTGTTTTGGGCTGTGGTATTCATAGGGCACCTTTGTATTATTTGTTATTAGGTGATGACAGCTTACGGGGGTTTTCACAAAAACTCTGTCAACTTTTGGACAATCTATGAAAGGCTTACGCCCTGAGCACAAAGCGTTAATACAAAGTAACCCTTGTTTAGCGCAGGTGTCTACTGAAACCCAGCAAAGCATTGCAGAAAGTGTGTATGTGAAGACCCTTTCAAAAGGGCAATTACTGCATCGGCGTGGCGATGACGCCGTGGGGTATTATGGTGTGGTCTCTGGGCGTTTACGTATCAGTGCGCTTAGTCAGGATGGCAAAGCACTTACTTTATGTTTTATGCAAAGTGGTGATTGGTTTGGTGAGATTTCACTAGTTGATGCAAAACCTCGCACCCATGATTGCGAAGTCACCGAAAACTGCGAGTTACTGATTATTCCCAAAACCAATTTTGAGCAATACTTATTAGAAGATACACAATCTTTACGACACATTACGCAGCACATTTGTCAGCGCTTACGCCGCGCTTTAAGTTTTATTGAACAAGTGGCGATTCAACCCTTACCTGAACGCATCGCACGACGCCTATTGGATTTGCTTGATTTAAATGGTGAACATATAAAACTGAATCAGCAAGAACTTGCTCAAATGATGGGCGTGTCACGACAATCGATTTCAAAAATTTTATTAAGCTGGGCACAATCCGATTGGATCAAAATAGAATATAACCATGTAACCATACAACAAGCAGAATCGTTACGCACATTGTGCGTAACGAACTCTGTGCCTCAAGCTATTCATCAATAATCAATCGATTAATTCGCATAGGTAGGTGTTTTACGCGGTTTAGGTAACATGCCTTTCATTTTAACCGCCGCTTTACGCATTAAGTATTTAGGAAACGTTAAAATACTCACCTTACCAATTTGCAGCGCTTCATCGCCACGATCAAATCGCAGTAGGTCTTGATAGTATTCTGTTAATGCTTGATCACGATGGTGAAAACGGCCGTCATCAGCGTCTTTTTCGAATACGGTGCCACCGACGCTGCCTTCAAACACAAATCGCGCTGGGTTAAATTTAGCGGTGTCTTTTATGGCGATGGATTCACGATGATTTTTATCAATGGCACGGGCAATATCTAAGTGATGAATACTCGGTATTTTTACGCCATAAGGCGATGGGTATAAATTTTCAAAGTACATTGCCACATTACCTAAGCTTGATAATACACAAGCACAGTTACTGATCCAGGTTTCTTTAAATAATGATTTTTTAATTATAAAGTTAAGCAAGAGCTTGCTCGTTAAGTGATGAGTAAGATTTTGCCCTCTCGAATCTGGGTGTACACAAGTTAAACCCAGATGCAGTACATTGCCGCGCCCTTTAACAGGTAAAAAAAGCGCAGAGCAAAAGCCCATAAGCTTGCCGTTTTCATCTCGTGCTAAACAGATAACGGCTTTATCAAGTTCTGACTTTTCACCCGATAGCGCTTGATAATTAGGTGTTTTTTGAAAGCAGCTAGCGGCAACGTCACGCAGTTCTGTGACTAACGCTTGTTGCTCTTGATCCGATAAAACCTGACCCGGAAACACAAGCTGCTCATATTGGTACTTACTCATACTGTCTCCCTGACCCTTAAAAGTCATTCGTTCAATTAATAAGCCCAGACTAGGTGTGAGGTATGACAAAGATGTGACATTACATGTCAGTTTGATGAAACTTTCATCAATAACATAAAGGGAGTTATCCGGCCTAATATTCATATTCTCAATCTAATTGATCCAATCTTTATACGCATTACCCCCCATAGGTTCGCTAAACTCAGTACATAACGTAACCGAATAAGGAATGAAAATGGCCAAGCTATTACAAGGGGATCGTAAACCACTTGACGGATTCGAAGTCACCCGTATCCTGCCTAACTTTGATAAAAAAATGGTGGGACCATTTATCTTCTTTGACCACATGGGGCCCGCCGTATTTGCGCCGGGCAATGGCATTGATGTACGCCCTCACCCACACATTGGCCTTGCAACCATTACCTATATGCTTGAAGGCCGTTTGCTGCACAGAGACAGCTTAGGTAATAACCTTGAGATTATTCCCGGAGATATCAACTGGATGACCGCAGGTAAAGGCATTACTCATAGTGAGCGCGAAACGCTAGAGGTAAAAGCCGCAGAGCATACGCTAAACGGTTTACAAACATGGGTGGCCCTACCAAAAGACAAAGCTGAAATAGAGCCTTCTTTTACACATGTGAAAAAATCGCAACTGCCTCACTTTATGAAAGAAGGGGTTTTAATGCGCTTAATTGCAGGTGAAGCAGCAGGCAAAACCGCCCCGATTAAAACCTACAGCCCAATGTTTTATATGGATGTGCTGGCACCGCAAGGTAAAACCATTGATCGACCCAATCCCGATCAAGAATGCGCGGCTTATGTGCTACAAGGTGAAATACGTATTGGGGAGCAATCGTTTGGGGTTGGCCAGTTTGTGCTATTGGAAGACGAGCAATCAATACAAACCAATCAACAAAGCCGTTTCGTATTATTGGGTGGCGAGCGCTGGGAAGAAACCCCTCATATGTTTTGGAACTTTGTATCGTTTGATAAAAATCGACTTGCAAAAGCCAAACAAGATTGGAAAGGTGGCCGTTTTCCTACGATCCCTGGGGACGAAGATGAATTCACGCCACTGCCCGAAAAACCAACCGTAAAATAATTACATAAATAAATGCTGATCAATCTACTATCCGACAATAAACGCATTTTGTTTTTATATGATTATCTTAATAGCCATTAAGATAATCATATAAGTCACACAGTAAAAGCATAGAGGCAAAATTAAACAGTCATATATGAAATTATAACGAGGGTGTCATAGGTAAGCTGAATTTTATACGCGCACCGTTGGTGTACTGCTTATCAACCCAGATACGACCATTTTGAGTGGTAATCAACTCGGCGCATAAACTAAGGCCAATACCGGTTCCTTTAACGCCAGCAGTGTCCGCTTGACTATCTACCGATGATTCAAATAATTTATCAAGCACAGCCGGTGAGATACCATCACCTTGATCTTCAATACTGATAACAATATTTTGATTCTCTTTAACTGCACTGATTTTGATCATGCCGTGATCCGGGGAATATTTAATGGCATTGGCTAAAATATTTCGCAAAATTGTTTTACCGATCGCCACATCCGCCAGTACGGTTAGTGCAGGGTCAATATTATTTTGGCAATCAATCATTTTTAATTGTATCGAGTCTTGTAGCAGCTCTATACTTTCTTGTGCAATCGGTGCGAGGTGGCAAAGCGTCGGTGTCGATTGGGTGCGTCCTAAGCGTTGCTGCGTCCACTGGATGAGTTCTTCTAATACCTGAAAAACCTGTAATGAAGACGATAAAATCCCGCCAGCCATACTCTGAATTTTATCAGAATCAACCGTGCCAACATTGTCATATAAGAGACGAGACAGACCAATGATGCCGGTAAAGGGCGAGCGTAAATCGTGACCAATGACTGAAAACATTTTCTCCCGTTCTTGGTCTACTTGCTTTAATTTTTTGTAATTAACTCTCAGCTCAAGCTGACCTATTACCTGCTTGGCTAGTATCTGCAATGCGCGCTTTTGTTCATCGGTTAATGTTTTTGGCTCTTGATCTATTACGCATAACGTTCCGATCGGCAGCCCATTTTCTGAGACTAACGGAGCACCTGCATAAAAACGAATATTAGGGTCTTTTGTAACAAGAGGGTTATCCGCAAAGCGATCATCTTCTAACGCATTGGGTATTTCAAACACGTCAGGTTGTAAAATCGCATGGGCACAAAAGGCAAGTTCTCTCGGTGTTTCATGGGCATCTAAACCCACGCGAGATTTAAACCACTGACGATCCGAATCAATCAAACTGATAAGTGAAACAGGCGCACCACAAATGTTACTCGCAAGCTCAGTTAACTCATCAAAGGCCTCTTCATCCTCGCTGTCTAACACATCAAAACGCATCAATTCAGCTAAACGCTGAGCTTCGTTTTCATGCTGCGGAGCACTTTGCATGGCTCACCTCTCCTACAAACTACCTTAATACTAGATCACAATGCGGAGAGTGCTCAGCTATTAGGCACATAATGCAAAAAGGCCAAATGATTCTTCATTTGGCCTTTTTAATGAGCAATTACGCAGACTCATCGGTTTGATTTAAAGCATCCTCACCAATGAGTTCTTTAAAGCGCTCATTGTCATGCAGGGGCTTCATAACAGGGTCACTGAGAATATCTTCTCTGTAGGTATCCGTTCGCTCTAGAACCTCTGCGACGTAGTTAACCGCTTCTTCATGCATGCCTAGTACAGTATAAGCACAGGCTAATTGATAAAATGCATGGCTGTTTTCAGGGTCAATCGCCAGTGCTTGATAGCACAGATTAATGGCCCATTGCGGCTCATTGAGCTCCAGCACCGCATCTGCTTTGTACGTCAGTGCTTCGGTATCATCACGGCGTAATTTCAAGATCTGATCATAGACCGCAATCTTATTGTTGAAGTTATTCTCACGAGCGGCTCTTAACCACAAAGACTGACGTTCTTGTGTTAACTCGATCTCTTCGCGGTTATCTTCAATATCCTGGGTCTTTTGGTTCAGCTGACTTTCAATGACGTGTAAACGGCGCTCATATTCACCCACCAAACGCGAGATTTCTTCGTCGGCCTGCGAATGTACACGTTCTTTTATATCTCGAATTGAGGTCCAACCTACGATCACTAAAATCGACGTAGCCGCTGCAATCAAATAAAAGAAATAGGTTACCGTATTGGTCGAATACATGACCGCGCGATCAACACTGCTATGTTCTCGGTCAACAATCTGCTGAATAATCTCCGATTTTTGGGCGGCAAGCTCTGTGCGCAGTTGCTTTAAGTCATCAAGTACATAACGCTCTACAAATGGGTTGAATAATGGCTCTTTTAACGCCTCAACAACCACTTTTGCTTGGTCATTTTTTTTATCTCGAGCGTCATCTGTCGCGCCTGCTGCCCACACTTGCTGGCTGATTAGAGCAAGTGCAATAACCAATCCCTTTATTAGGATGCCAGGCATATAGCGTCCCCATGTTCATGCACTTCGACTAAGCAACTGTGTAAACTCTTTACCGCTTGCTCGTAATCACTTTCATTTACTAAAAATTGCATATAAACCTGACGCATAGATTGGTGCATGGCAAGAACACTGATATTTTGATCCGCCAACGCTTTAACTGTTCTAGCTAAAATACCCGGCACTTGCATATCGCTACCGATAGCAGAAACAATGGCTACTTTTTGCTGTTTGATTTCCGCTTCATCGAAATGCTCTTCTAAAGCCGCTCGAATACGCTTCACCGTTTTAAGATTAGTCGATAAATAGTGAGTAATGGTATTAGCGTTAATATCTTTTGAGACAATATGAGCTTTAAAACGCTGAATGATTCGCAAAATGTCCTGATCAACCTGCTGAATGTTACCCGCCATGTCTTGATCAAAGACCTCGATGGCATACACGCCTTTGCAACCGGCGATGATTTCTACGCACGGTTTATCGCTGACATAATCACCTGTGATCAAGGTGCCAGTGTGCTCTGGTTCAAATGTGTTTTTAACACGCAGTGCAATATTGTTTTGGCGTAAGCCTTTTGCGGCTTTAGGGTGAATGGCTTCCATCCCTAAATTAGCAAGTTGGTCAGCAACGTCGTAGTTGGTACGCCCAATTGGAACCGCGTTATGCTCACCAACTAATCGAGGGTCAGCGCTGCTTAAGTGAAACTCTTTGTGAATAACGGCTTCTTTGGCATGGCTTAATACCGCAATACGGCTAAAGGTCATTTCAGAATAACCACGATCAAACGTGCTCATTAGTCCGTCTTGACTGTGTGCATAACCGGTAACGATTGGCAGCTGTGTACTTAGGTCAATGTGTTCGAAGGCCAGTTTAATGCGTTCGTCTAATGTCGTGTGCTCGCTACTTTGCCAAGCGGTTAAATCCACAAAAATAGCATTCACGCCATCACGCTGTAATAACTCGGCCATGTTCCAAGCACTGTGGGCTTCGCCCAAGCTCGCTAACATTTCACGTACGGTCGCAAGGTGGTCTTCAATTGCAAAATGACCATGACTGCACAAGCTTTGTAAATCCGCCAGCACGTGTTGTGCATTATCAATGCGTTCACAAATAAACTGATTGGCTTTAACCAATAATGCATCTGAAAATAACAGCGCATTAATCGCCAACATCTCTTGTTTAAGGCTAAGCAATGCGGCTAACCAGCTATCGTCATTCACACCATTGGCAAACAATGCGTATACGCCAGGCTGACCATTCTTTTTATGTTCAAGCAATTTGTCCGTCAAGCCGCCATAGGCGCTCACTACAAATATACGCTGATAAAGATCGCCCTTCCCCACTGGCTGTAAGATGATATTGTCTCGAACCGAGACATAATCAGTCATGGATGTACCGCCAATTTTTTCTACACTATGATTTGCCAATGACATATTTTTTCCACTTTATTCTACTAATCTAATGTTAAATTGAATGAACGAATCAAATTAGTCGGTGATGACGTCAGCTTGTAGCTCGTACGCACCATCTTTGTTATGTACTTCGTTACCAATAACAGGAGGGTTAAACACACACGCCATTTTCATTTCTGTTGTCGCGCGTAAAACATGTTTATCATGCTTATCTAGGATATAAATAGTTCCGGGTTTAATCGGGTAAACCTTACCATCGGCTAACGTTTCAACTTCACCTTCGCCAGACATACAAAACACAGACTCTAAATGGTTCTGGTAGTGCATTTGAAAATCAGCACCGGCATAAATAGTCGTAATGTGAAAAGAAAAACCCATATTGTCATCTTTTAACAACAGGCGCGTGCTGTCCCAGTTATTGCTTGGGTCAACCACTTTACGGTTTGTTTGCTCTGCTTCTTCTAATGTTCTTACAATCATAATAAAACCACTATTAATCTATAAAAATGTACATAATTTATTATGCATAGACTTTCATAAAAGAAAGCCTATGTCTGTTAACACGAGCCGATATTAGCTGGCCATTTCAACGTCGTCGAAGTAATCCTTATCTTCAGGAATGTCTTCTTTTGCACACACGGCTCTAATCGCCTCTTCAACGATATCAAGGCCTTGTTTCAAGTTCTCATCACTGATGATCAGTGGGCATAGGAATTTAACCACTTCATCATCTGCACCACTGGTTTCAATGATTAAATTTTTCTTAAAGGCCGCACGGGTGATTAGGTTGGCAATTTCACCATTCACACAGCTAATGCCTCGGAACATACCACGACCACGAATCGTGAAGTTACCTTCACCGTATTTCTCGACAATGTCCTCTAAACGCTGGGCAATATAATCCCCTTTGCGCTTAATGTCTTTAGCGAATTTGTCATCGCTCCAAAAAGTATCAATAGCCGCTTTTGCCGTCACGAAGGCGAAGTTATTACCACGGAAAGTACCGTTATGCTCACCTGGCTTCCAAAGGTCTAATTCTGGGCTCATCAATACAACGGCAAATGGTAACCCATAACCGCTAAATGACTTAGAAAGGGTCACGATATCAGGCTTAATACCGGCGTCTTCAAAGCTAAAAAATGTCCCCGTACGGCCACAACCGGCTTGGATATCATCAACAATGAGCAATACATCGTGCTTACGGCATACTTTTTCTAGGTTTTGTAACCACTCAAAGCTAGCGGCGTTAATACCACCTTCCCCTTGAACGGTTTCAACAATCACCGCGGCAGGTAAATCAACACCACTGCTGGAATCTGACAAGACTTTATCCAGATAAAAGGTCGTGTCCAGTTCATCACCCATATAACCATCAAAAGGCAAACGAGACGAGCCACCCAAACTTACACCCGCCGCACCACGGTGATGGGAGTTACCGGTAGTCGCAAGTGAGCCCAAGCTCACACCATGGAAACCATTAGTGAAAGAGATAACATTCTCACGGCCTTTAATATTACGGGCTAGCTTAAGTGCGGCTTCAACCGCGTTGGTACCCGTTGGGCCAGTAAATTGAACCATGTAGTTCAAATCACGCGGCTTTAAGATTTTTTCATTGAAGGTCTCAAGGAACTCACCTTTCGCCTTGGTGTGTAAATCCAAACCGTGGCAAATACCGTCATCTTGAATATATTGAAGCAGCTTCTCTTTGAATACAGGGTGGTTATGGCCGTAGTTGAGCGTGCCAGCGCCAGCTAGGAAGTCAAGATACTGATTGCCGTCTTCATCGTATAAATACTCGCCTTGCGCTTTGTTGAATAAACGAGGGAATGCGCGGGCGTAAGATTGTACTTCTGATTCGATTTCGTCAAAAATTTTCATAATTCTTCCTTTCTATAAGAGAAATAATTAATAAGTTTAATAATGGGTAATGAATAAGATTAACTAAACGGCCCAATGCGGACGAGCATTTCGGTATCGTGCAAACCATTGAAGTGCTGTTGTTTTTCAAACATCACAGAACGGGTCAACTGCGTATTTAGCGTTTGTGCGGCGCGTTCAAATAACGCCCAAGACGCACCATTGGATTCTGTAATGGTGGTTTCAATAAATTTAACCTGCGCGCAATTCTCGCGCTGCAATATGTGCTGAATCATACGAGAGGCTAACCCTTGGCCTCGCGCCTTATCCGATACAGCCACTTGCCAGATAAACAATGTGTCGGGCTTGCCCGGCAAAATATAACCAGAAATAAAACCAACCAGTTGGCCTTTGCCATCATCACCATATAACACGGCCGCAACCGAGGTGTCGGCAAAGTGAGAGCACTGCAAGAGATTACAATAAGCAGAGTTGGTATCTAACGGCGGGCAGTTTTGCACCAATTCATACACTGACATGCCGTCTTCGGCTGTCGGTATCTGTAATTCAATGGCGAGCGACATAGATTTCTTTTCCTGTATTACCTTAAGGGCTCTATTATTTACTACTCTAAAGACTTTTTAAACCCCAAACGCCTAAATAAAGCAAATATGTTCACAAAACATACTAATAAACACACATAATTGGCAAATAATAGGCATTCATCTTGAATTTTCTTTAGTACTATAAATATAGTACACTAAATATTAATTGATATTTATCACTCAAAAGATGGTAATTTAATTCCATGAACGATGTATTAACCAAAGATCAATGGATTAGTTTCTATATAAATGATGCGGCTTACGCTCAGTCCATTACGACTTTGCGGGAAATCGTGCCCTATCGCCCACCAGCTTCCGTACCGGGTGCACCTCAAGAAGTTGAAGGGATCATGAATATTCGTGGTGATGTTGTCAGCGTCATTAATGGTCGCGACTTAATGAACGCCCCCAGCCATGAACCTGACGATAACAGCCGCATCCTCATCATTGAGAATGAGGGCAGTTTTATAGGCTTCAGCGTCGACCGCGTCAGCGAAATCATAGGGTTTAATAATGACCAAATTGAAGCGGGTCATGCGGAGCACAACTTAATCAAAGGCACGGTAAATTTAGCCAATGAGTTGTTTATCGTGATTGATTTAACACAATATCAAGACGCGCAAGGTAACTATGAATGACGTAAGGGAATCACAGAAAACGTTGACCTCTGGCTCTTCTCATGAGAGTCAAGCAGGTCATTTAGAGCATAGAATTGAAGAGGTTCTGGTGGCGCTGCGGCGTGTGATCCGTGCCACGGACTTACACTCAAAGCATTTAGTCAAAACTACCGGCCTAACAGCGCCTCAAATATTAATATTGCAAGCCATACGCAATATTGGGCAGGTTACCATTGGTGAGATTGCCGCTGATGTCAGCCTATCTCAGGCCACTGTCACAACTATTTTGGATCGCTTAGAAAAACGTGGGCTGGTATATCGTGAGCGCTCACTAACTGATAAGCGTAAAGTACATGCCCACCTAACCAAATTGGCAGACGAGATATTATTAAGCGCGCCCATTCCGTTACAAGATCAGTTAACGCGCCAATTTGGTGACTTGAAAGAATGGGAGCAAACCATGCTGATTTCATCTTTGCAGCGCGTCGCACAGATGATGGACGCCCATGAAATAGACGCCGCGCCGCTATTAGATGTAGGGGCGCTAGATCGCCTCAGTGATGCGGTCGATGATGACTTGTACCACTATGAATCTGACGAAATCCCCTTAAAGAGAAAGACCAGTAGCGCCTAACTCTGGCGAAATCAACAGGCCTCTATATAATAGCTCTTTTGCACATACGTAGAGACAAACCTTTGAACCAGATTGACCAAGTATTGGTTGCCTTACGCCGAGTGATTCGAGCCACCGATTTACACTCTAAGCATTTAGCGAAAACCACGGGACTCACGGCGCCGCAGATATTATTACTGCAAGCAATTCGTGATAACGATAATGTCACCATAGGCGAATTAGCCAATGACATTAGCCTAAGCCAAGCAACAGTGACCACTATTTTGGACCGCCTAGAAAAACGTAAACTGGTCTGCCGTGAGCGCTCGACAACCGATAAGCGTAAAGTGCATACGTATTTAACGGATCTAGGTATTGAGATCCTGAAAGATGCGCCCATGCCATTGCAAGATCACTTCACGCGTCAGTTTGGGGACTTACAAGAGTGGGAACAAACCATGATTATCTCGTCGTTGCAGCGCGTCGCTCAAATGATGGATGCTCAGCACATTGATGCCTCACCTGTATTAGATATTGGCACGCTTGACCGCCAAGGTAGCACTGCAGAAAAAATCGAAGCCTACGACAACAAACCTCAACCATAATTCACCCACTGATGACTCTCAGTGGTGGTTATCGATTACCGCAATGCATTGCTGGCTTTTGCCGAAAGATTGCCAGCATGATTCATAATATGAAAAATAACACTCTGCTCATGCACACCCGTCACTAAGTGAGCACCCGGGCCTTGTGCATAAATACCGACGTCTTCTCCCCCATGGGTTTCTGATTCAAGTGGCACGAGGGCTTCTTGATGAAAACCAGACGCTTGTGTATCAACTTCAGTTAAATCCTTTCGACCCGTGATCGCGCCTTTCTTATCACCGTAAACGCTATCACTGTCGGTTTTATTGGCATTATCACGATGACCCAAACCATTCATGTAACCCAAAGTCGTATACGGCAAATCATCATCGGCAAGCGCATAGTCAGATGAGCCAACATTAATCACCTTACCTAGAATGGGATTGCCTCGCCTAGGGTAGCCCGCCATCGTAAACACGTGACTGTGATCCGCCGTCACGATAATTAGCGTTTCGGTATCACGGGTGGCATCCACTGCCGCCTGCACGGCATTGGATAATTCAATGGCATCGCTGAGTGCATTATAGGCATTACCTGCATGATGGCCGTGATCAATACGCCCCGCTTCAACGGTTAAGAAAAACCCTTTATCGTTTTTATCCAGTAGCTCAATAGCGGTTTTGGTCATTTCACTTAGGGAGGGCTCGCCTGCCACATCATTTTTACGATCAGCCTCATAACGCATATGGCTTTCATTGAACAAAGCAAAAACATGGGGCGTGCTTTGCACGTTTATCGCATCGAAGCCCGCTTGATCCATAACGTACTGGCCATCTGGGTATTGCTGTTGCCACTGTGCTATTAAATTACGACCATCAGTACGATCACCTTCAATGCCACTGTTTTTTTCAGTTGAATTTTGTGAGGCGTCTTTTGCTAAGAAATGGCGACGCCCGCCACCCATCACAACTTCAAGACCGTCTACATCTAAACCGTCAAAACGGCTTTCTAGGTTATGCTCAAAGTACACCAGTTGCTCTGCGATATCTTTGCAACCCGCCTTCACGGCTAATAGCGGCATGTCCGATATATCTTCCCAATCACGGTTAGGACTTTTTGCATAGGTTGAGGCAGGGGTTGCATGGGTAATACGGGCCGTTGTAACAATGCCCGTGCTCATGCCGGCAATTTCAGCTAACTCTAATGCCGTTAATAACTCGTTACCTGCCATTGACGCGCAGTCGTTATAGACAACACCTTCGGCAACACCAATGACCCCAGCATCGGTTTTTACACCCGTCACCATTGCCGTCATTGTTCCGGCTGAATCCGGTGTTTGCGCATCAACATTATACGTTTTAGATAAACCTGAAAACGCAAAACGGCCAAAACTTAATTGATTTTCTTCACCTGTTTGACCACGTCGTTGCCCTTCAAAAATACGCGCGGCGGTCACGGTCGAGATCCCCATGCCATCACCCACAAATAAAATGATATTTTTGGCACTGCCTTTATTATTATTGATGGCCTGATGATGCTGAATAGCCGCGTCTATTTTATCTTGCCCACTCACAAACCAAACATTAGAAGACTGCTGATTAAGGTTGACCAAAGCATCAAGTTTGCCATCCGAGGAATCTTTTTTACTGCACGCAGTTATCAGCAATACAGAAAACATAACCGTAACAAAAGGAAAAAATGAGCGCATAAGCAAACCTTTGATAAGTCTTATTATGAGTAACGTGCCCGGGCACAATATGCATAAATTAAATGAAGAGCATACACTATAAAAAAATAGTATACGAAAGCGAGATAAATAATATTTATTTACGTTTAGCTTTAAAGTTTTGAACCTTACTGTGCACTCCACGACTGAGCGTGCGTGTATTTTCTTCTAGTAAATCGACACCCCAAAGAATAAGCACCACCACAAACGATAATTTGATGGCTTCTAACAAATGATTGGTTGAGATCATAACGCCAATGGCCGCTAGCACCCAGATGGTGGCTGCGGATGTCACCCCCACCACCGACCCGTCTTTCGCCAACATAACACCAGCGCCCAAAAAACCGATACCGGTAATCACTTGCCCAACCACACGAGAAGGGTCAACCACAGAGCCTTCTAATAAAAAAGCGGTGGATAAAAACAAGTACGTACCCAAAATAATTAACGCCGAGGTACGAATCCCCACGGGCTTACCTCTTAGCTGGCGCTCAAGGCCGATAATGGTGGCGCAAAAAATAGCACTGCCAATGGCTGGCAACTATAAGGCTCTATAGAGAATAACGTTTCCCACTCCATATAAGGCTATGACTCCACGACCTGTTGGTTTCGCATGAATTCATGGAATCCAATTTGCTCTAAATGTTCATTGACCAGCGCACGTATCGCGTCATTACTTTCTAATGTGAGTGCCTGACGCAATAACTGCTGACTGTCTACTAGCGACATACTGCGAATTAAGTATTTAATTTTTGGCAACTTCGCAGCGCTCATGGATAAACGCTTGATCCCCATGCCCATCAACAGCACAAGCGCAATGGGATCTGCTGCCATCTCACCACATAAACTTAAGTTCAAATTATGGCTGCGCGCAAGATCTACAATCCGTTTTACTTCATGCAAAACCGCAGGGTGTACATGATCATAACGATCCGCCACTTGGGCATTATTACGATCAAGGGCCAGTAAGTACTGACTTAAATCGTTTGAACCGATAGAAATAAAGTCGATGTATTTCGCCCAAAATGGAATCTGAGAAATCGCCGCAGGCACTTCAATCATTACACCCACTTTAGGACGACTAACCGTCATGCCCTCTTCTGCCAGCTGAGCAAGGGCGTCCTCTAATAACTCTAAAAATGTGGTCACCTCAGACGTTGAAATCACCATGGGTAAGAGTATGTGTAAATTATCTTGACCACTGGCCGCACGAATCATCGCGCGCACTTGCGTCATTAGCAGTTGGATATTATCAAGCGTGAACCGAATTCCGCGCCAGCCAAGTGCCGGATTTTCTTCATGGTGAATAGGAAAATAAGGCAGCTGTTTATCACCCCCAATATCGAGGGTGCGCATATACACCGGTTTATTTTCGTACGCGTGCAATACACGTTCATATACTTGAACTTGTTCGTCTTCGTTAGGAAAACTATCGCGCACCATGAACGGGATTTCAGTGCGGTATAAACCCACACCTTCTGCACCGCTTTTTAAACCCGGTGTAATATCAGCTAACAAACCCGTATTGGTAAAAAGCTCAAACGTATGGCCGTCTGTTGTTTGAGCAGGTACATCTTTTAATAACGATAATTGTTTTTTTAAGCTTTTTTCTTTTTGAACTAATTTTTTAAATTCATCCGCGACAACATCACTCGGGTACAAAATAATTTGCCCTTCGTTGCCATCTACAATAACGCGATCGTCATTGGCTAAGCCTTTTAAAATACCAATGCCCATCACCGCAGGAATACCCATGGCATTAGCCAATACGGATGTATGAGAAAGACTTGAGCCTTCAAAACACACAATACCCGCTAACTTATTCACAGGCACCGCTGCCATATCCGATACACTGACTTGTATACCCACTAACACAACCGGGCCATCAATCAGGCTAACGTCAATACCTTTTGCGCCGCGCCATGAGTTATATAACTTGTTACCCAAATGTAAAATGTCTTCGGCTCGTGCACGAAAATACGCATCGTCCATCGCATGAAAAATTTCAGAGTAATGATTAATGGCAAGTTTTAACGCGTAAGGCAGCCAATGGCCCAGCCGAATCTCTTGAATAACTTTATCGATTAACGCTTGGTCTGCCAGTAGCATTTTATAGGCATCAAAAATCGCCGAAACGGAATCGGGCATATCAGACCCCAATGCTACTTGCTCATTTTTAATATCGTGCTTAACCGTCTCTAATAATTGATGCAAACTTTCAATGGTCGCGTCAATATCTTTGCATTCAGCATCAGGAACCGTATTCAATTCACCGCTTAGACATAGCCGAACATTACCAATACCAATACCTGGCGCGCCCTTGATGCCCATATAGCGATCATTCTGATCTTCAATTTTAGATTCCATTGGAATATCAGAAACAATCAAGGCTAACTGTGACGCCAAGGCGACTAAAAAACCTTCACTTTCTTTATCAAGCAGTTCAGCTTGACGGCTTTGTACAACCAGCACCCCGATGACCTTACCAAACAGAACTAACGGCACACCGCAAAAGCTAACGAATTTTTCTTCTTGGGTTTGAGGCAGGTAAAAATAGTAATCATGGGCCGCTGCTTCTTTAACATTCACAGGGTGGCGGCTTTTTGCGACCAACCCCACGAGGCCTTTACCATGGGGAATCATCACCGAACTTTTATAGCTCAATCCATGACTGGCAAGTAACACCATATTTTGATCAGAATTGGCTCGATACAAACTGCACACATCCGATTGAATAACATCACTGATGGAATCCACAATTAATCTCACCTGCTGAGCCGGTGATTCAGCAAGGGCCACCTGCTGAACAATACGTGTTAATTGTAAGATGGTGTTATTCATAACGATCTCAAAAAAGTAAACGACACTTGCCAAAACTAAGCTGGCAAGTGTAGCAGTTTTTAACGTATTTTATTGACCAAGCTCGCACAACGAACTTAACAGCGCCAGAAATGCCGCGACTGAAGGCTTAGGCGCCGTTTCAGACAAAGTATGGTAGCCCGATGTTGGTATCTGTAATGTGGTACCGTCAACCAAACCATTTGATGCCGAAATAATTCGCCCTAATTCAGTGGACCCCATAGAGTGTGGCGACTCACCTTTTGCAACCAGTTCTTTGTTTAACTTTTCGACGTAAGCATCTTTAAATAAATAACTAATCCCCAATTGCTCACATGTATTTTCTAGTTTTTTAGTCAACGCTTCATTGAACGGTGCATTAGCATCTTGGTGACGCAACACTAAATGCTGGGCACTGGCTGCTTCGATATCTGGAAACGGACTCGTATCCACCACAATTAGCTGGTTGGTCGAACCACCAAAGCGACGGAACCATTCCAATAAATAACGCCAGCTTTTACCAGCCTCTTCTTGAGCCGTAAAAAATGCGGTGCCTTGAAAGCCACGTTCGAACAAATACACCAATGCTGCCGCCGTCAATACATTATCTAACTGACCTGCAATAGTGTTGGGTTGTATTTTTAATTTATCACTAAAAGCGACAGGGGTACCCGCAACCAGGTGCTCTAACCCGTCAAGTTCGAAGATCAGATTATTACGATATTCACAAATATAGGCATTCACAATATCGCCACGGCCACGGTAAGCACCAGACCATGGCTCATACGCGTATACCGATTCATTTTGAAAGCGGTATACAATTTTTTTCATCAGCTGTTCGGCCACTGAATTACCAAGCAAATCAGATCGAGCACCTGAGACAAACGCCGCGTATTGAAATTCATTAGGGCCAGTACACATCAAGCCATGGCGATCTATGTGGGCTGAAAACATCAAGCTATCGGGGTCATTACCTTGGGCCACTAACAAGCCTTCATACCACGTCACTTTAGCGCCACGTTCTTCTAATTCACGCTGTAACACTCGAAAGAAAGAATGCTCGGCCCCCACCACACTTGGGTTTCGTAACAGGGATGACAATAGGTCGAGAAAGCCATCGGGAATGTCGTTGTCAGTAAAAGGATTCGTCATTAACGTGTCCATTAAAATATGAATGACATGGCAATCCGCCATAATGCGCTAGATATCACTGTTCAAGGGGTTTGACAACAAAAATCGGCCCATTGTGATCATGGTAATCAGTATGCCTATTACCAGTTTAGTCGATTACACCGCTCATGCCCCTAAAGCGCATTTCAGCGAACAAGTTAGGATATTTCACGCTAAATACACTACAATGGTGGCCGTTTATTAATGGGCTTTCGCCCTACTCATATTTAGGCCTCTGTCGATGCGGGCCTGCTACTTTAATGGTGATCCATGTCCAAATTCTTCTACAAAGGCAAATCAATGAAAAAGCCGGTTAATAATAGCCCCGGCTTTGAGATCAATAAAACCGTTCGTCTGGGTACCGATAAAGCACCTGCGAACATCAGCGTACAAACAGAAGAGCGTAAATTAGAACTGGTCAGTGTGTTTGAGCAAAATGGCTGGGCCAGCATTATTACTGTGACACCCGACGTAGAAGAAGATATTCGAGACCTGGATATTCTACTGGGCAAACAAGAAGCCGCCAGTGCCGTTAGCCAAAAACAGGCTAGCCGTAATGAGCCATGCCCATGTGGTAGTGGTAAAAAATACAAAAAATGCTGCGCCGCTTAAAATAGTACAATTAAAGTCAGCTAGCGTTAGCTGGCTTTGACTTTAAGCCAATAACTCGGCTCTGACACTGCCATACACTTTAGGGTTAACCCCAAAGTTGGCTTTAAAAAACTTACGAAAACTCGCCTGCGACTGAAACCCCAAACAAGCGGCTACATCCTCTAAACTATAATCTCGCTGATACAAACACACCTTCACTAATTCTCGCCTAACGACTTGACACATTAAAGAATAAGAACTGCCCTCTGAGCTTAATCGCTTTTGTAATCCTCGCGGTGAAATATTAAGTGCATTCGCTAAATGCTGCCCATTAAAGCTGGCGGGGAAATCTCGCATTAATTGGCTCAATGTTCGATATTTAAAATTTTGTTGACGCTTAACCTGCTGCCAAACCTCATTGGCTTTTGTTAGATACACATCGTGCAAACACTCATTTGCACTCAATAACGGTAATGGCTCGATCTTACGATCAAATACTATCATCGATAAGGGTGCATCAAACTCAACTTCACAATTAAACAGAGTTTGGTATTCATTGGCATAACTCGGTCTAGGGTAATCAAAATACAGTTTTATCGGCTTAATTGGCTCATCAACTAAATCTAATAATATATTTAAGCAAAAACTATAAAACGTTTCGCTACAAAATCGCTTGTGTGCAGAACCAATGGATTGCTCATAGGGAAAACACAAGGCAATCGAAATTTGTTTTTCATTTTTATACAGTAATGGGAACGGTTTCAAATTTAAACGCGGATAAAATTCAACCAATGTATTTAAACCATCTATTACGTTTTTAGACGTGGCGATTAATCGTGAAAAATCACATGCATTTATTGGCTTAACATGGCGACCGAACTCAAGCCCTATACTCGAACTTGGGCACTGTTCATATGCACTTATTATTAAGCGATGAAAGTTTCTGACTGAATCAAAATCAGAGTGCTTATCATTATCAAGTTTTAAGCTTGGAATCTTTTTAATCGTTGGGTCTTTACTCATGACTTCGAGTAAGAGACGAAAATAAATATCACTAAACATGAGACTGACTCAACACTTGATATTTCAAAGAGAATTATATTTTTATTATTATTCGTCTATTTTTGCCATTAAACATTATTTGGCATGTATAGACATAGCCGCCAAGAACATCAACCGCAATACTAAATATGGATGCTTTTAACCATATTTCCTAGGTCAAAATAAGACGAAGTAATGAAATACGAACAAACAGACTTTTTTGTTCGCAATCGGTTCGCAAAACACGCTCACTTCAACTTATTATAAAAATTAAATAATAAAGAGATATCCCATGATCAAACTTTCACACCTTGGTATTTTTTCTGTTTTAATTTCTGTCGGCGTTTTTTTTGTCATTGACATGCAAACAACACTCATAGTTGACCCCAGCAATAAAAAGGCGCTGCATTCAGACAGTGGGCCTCTCGCACCCGCTCCACTTACACCAAGCACACAACAATACAGCGATGAAAACGCATTTATTCTCGCCATGGTAAAAGGATTGACCGAACAGCATCGTCATGAAATTCATATGCCCGCTATTCAAATGAGCATGCAAGACTTTCGTGACTTTGTTTTCGAACAATACCCGCACAATGGAGCATCGATTTTCAAAACCATTATGCAGCGTGCATTTCCTGATCATGCTGTTGAAATTATGGCTCTTATCGCAGGACTCGATATGTATGAAAAATGGTATGCCGATAACTTACTTACCTTGAATGACCTCGACCCTCTGACTAAAAATGGAACAATCTGGCAAAAGCGCCATGAAATATTTGGTGATCTTGCCGAAGAAATTTGGCAAACAGAAATTCAAAGCCAAGAGCACAAGCGACAAACGGTTCAACAAACATTAGACACCCTCAATAACGCCACCGATATCTCAATGCAAGAAAGCCTTTATGTTTTACAAAATACACTTAACGAGCTTTATCCTGATGAGCAAGAAAATTACACTCTGAATAAAGGCGTTATTTCCAGTGTGTACTTTCAATTAGAAAGTGTACAAAAAAGCCTTGCTGGCATGACGCTACAAGAAAGACAATCCGCCATATCCCAAAGCAGAAAGGAACTCGGTTTCTCTAAACAAGACATAGAACAATTAGCCATTGAAGATACAAAAAAAGAGCAACGCTGGCAAAATGGCTATCAATATATGTCTGCACGTGACCAGCTAAGTCAAAATTACTCAGGAGAAATATTAAACACTAAACTGACAGAATTAAGAGATCAGTATTTTAAAAACGAAGCCGATACGATTACAGCAGAAGAAGACTCTGGGTTTTATAGGTACAACCGGCCAAGACTTTATGGCAGCAACTAAAACAACTGTGCCACCATATTTTCCTAAACAGTAAAAAACACAGTGCAAATCATGAAAAGCGAACGCTTACTAAAAGTTGTTCGCTTTTAAATCTTGGCAGAAAACATTCTACTCCTACACTTACTCTGTCTATTTAGACAAATAATAAGGAGAAGCTAAAAATGACAATGCTAAAAAATTGGGTGAACACTGCTAAGGCCCTAGTAGGTTCATTTATTATGTTATCGCTCATTGCATGCGGTAGCGGCAGTTATGTAGAAAACGCAGACCGTAATGAAGTCATCACATTAGGTGATTCTATCTTTGATTTATCGGGTGATATACAACGCATTCTTGAAGACAAAGCCGGCCAGACATTTCGTGACTACACATTAAGTGGCGCTGAGTTATCCGGTGGTATCATTGCAAATTCAGTTGAGCGTCAATACAGTGATGCAAAATCCACCGATGGTAATATCGAAACGATTGTAATGAATGGTGGTGGTAACGATATTTTAATTCCGGCCATTATTTTAGACCCTTATGGTTGCCGCACTCATTGGTGGCGCTGGAGCATAAGCCGTAATTGTAAGAACCTAATCAACGACCAATACGTTAACTTGGTTAACTTGCTAAACCAAATGAATAGCGATGGTGTGGATAACATTATTTACCTTGGATACTATGAACTACCACGTGGCAACTCAAACTTAACCAGTGCACTTAACTTAGGTGATGATAAGTTAGATCAAGCATGTCGCAATACAACCGCGAATTGCACGTTCTTAGATCCTCGCGGCATGGTTCCAGCACGTGATGTATTAGGTGATAACATTCACCCAACTGCCAATGCTTCACTGACCCTTAGTAATTTAATTTGGCCAGAATTACAGCCTTTACTTTAACTGGCTGGTTTTCATAAAAAAGGCCCGTTGAGCGATCAACTGGCCTTTTTTGTGCGCGCGCGTCTAATCAAACTAGATTTGTTTGATACTTCTTAAATGCATAGGTCAATGCTAATGCGATACAGACCTCAAGCACCATTAATACCCACATCAAAGAGTTAGGCTCATACAAGGCCAACCCTATTCCACGGCTAGTGGCCAACACCCATGAAAAAACCAAACTGAAATAGAGACCACCTAATAACAACTTAGGCTGTAATGAGGTCACGATCATTGCAATCCCTAACCCCAACTGTAGTCCACCATACACACTAAAATATTCAACTTGCGCCGCAGGGTTTAAAAGGCCAAACCCCAAGCTACTGGCTGACAGATCCAGACGAAAAATGCACCAAAGTGCCGACACAATGTACAGCGCACCAATTGCTCTAAGTGTTTTCATACACCCTCCTGTTTTTGGTGCTTACGCCTTAAACCCTCAATTGGCTCACAACCGGACATAATCATCTACACTTATAGAAATAGACAGGATGTGCACTCTAAAACAGCTATGACAGCAAAAGACAGTCACACTCATGGCCTTCCCTCTCATAAAACGATGTTAGGCGTTAATAGCTTAAGAGCGCTCTTTTGGCGCTATCACTTTTGGCTAATCACAGTGCTAGCATCCAGTGTGATTCTCGCCTGCGCTTGGTTCGTTGATAACAACAACAATGAAGCCCACCTCCAAAAAGTCCGTGCAGATGTGCAAAACCAACTCAGTACCATTCGCGCTCGGCTTGAAGGTACCTTAAATAGTAATATACAAGCGGTGAACGGCTTGGTATCAGCCATAAGCATTGAGCCAAATATGTCGCAAAAACGGTTTGCGATGTTTGCAAAACCACTCATTGAGCGTGACAACCAACTTAGAAACATTGGCGGCGCACCTGGCATGGTGATTAGCCTGATGTACCCCATTGAAGGCAATGAAAAAGCCATAGGCCTAAATTACCTAGAAAATGTAAAACAACGCCAAGGCGCAATTATGGCCCGTGATACCGGCCAATTAGTCTTAGCTGGTCCGGTTAAACTATTACAAGGGGGGCAGGGTTTTATTGGCAGGATCCCTGTGTATAGCGAAAACATAGAAACGGGGGAACGTCGATTTTGGGGGCTTATCTCAGCCGTCATTGATGCCGATGAACTTTACAGCGTCAGCGGTTTATTTGATGATGATTTGTCGCTCGATTTAGCCATATTTGGCCATGACAAACGATTTTCTAATGGCACCACTTTCTATGGCAATGATGGCATATTTTCCAAATACCCTGTGCTTGCCTTTATCGAACTCCCATTTGGTAATTGGCAGTTAGCCGCCATACCTAAAAATGGCTGGCCAAGCGTTGCCGATAACGTATGGCAATTCAGATTGATTATCACTCTAATATCATTGTTAATATTAGCCCCTTTGTTAATACTAACGTGGTTAGGCACGCATCATCGCGAGCAGCAGTTACGTTTAAAAGCATTATTTGAATTATCACCACTGGGCATCGCTCTTAATGACTTTAAAACCGGTAAATATATTAATGTTAATAAACGTCTCGCTGAGGATACCGGTTACACACTTAACGAACTTGAAAGCCTCAGTTATTGGGACTTAACCCCTAAAAAATATAAAAAAGAAGAGGCAAAACAATTAGAAAGTTTAATTAATACTGGTGCATACGGCCCCTATGAAAAAGAATACATCAACAAACAAGGTATTGCCTACCCAGTTTTGCTCAATGGTATCTTAATCAAGGACAGTCAAGGTCGGAAATTAATTTGGTCTTACATCCAAAACATTTCATTGCAAAAGCAAGCCGAGAATAAATTACAAGAAAACAACAAGCAACTTGAACTGATCATTAATAGCACTCAAGTGGGAATTTGGGACTGGCAAATACAAACTGCCGTTCTAACCGTGAACGAACGTTGGGCAAGTATCATCGGCTACACCATTGCAGAACTTGGAGACATTAGTATCGAAACATGGTTAACCCATGCCCATGCCGATGACCTTGAAGATTCTGGTAATAAGCTTCAAGCACACTGGGATAATGAAACTGAATACTACACATTTGAAGGCCGAATGAATCATAAAGCGGGCCATGACATATGGATTTTAGACACAGGTAAAGTCATTGAATGGGATGAATATGGCAAACCAAAACGCATGGTCGGCACACATCTTGATATTACCGAAAAGAAATTAGCCGAACAAAATCTTGCAAAAACAAATGAATCGCTTGAATCACAAATTCGTCTTGTTAAAACCATCGCCAGTGCACAACGTGACTTTATTAAAAATTCAGATTACAACGCTGCATTTAAAAACTTAATAAAAAACATTAATTTACTCACCGATAGCGAACTTTCATTTATCGGAAATGTATATTATGAAAACGGCAAAGCCACTATCAAGGTAATTGCATTCAATGGCATTGACGAAAATAGTATAGACGCTGAACTCAAAATTAAATTTGAACGTGATGGGGTTACCTTCTCTAGATCTGACAATCTTTTCGTAGAATCCGCAAACAGCCAAGTACCTCTATTTTTGAACAACGCAGAATTGCACGTTGAGTCATCTTTGATTCCTGACAATCACCCGAAATTAAAAAATTATATCGCCATCCCTATTATTCAAAAAGGCACATGCCTTGGCATGATTGGACTGGCCAATCGAGAAATGGGGTTCGATATTAACCTTGTAAACTGGTTATCACCCTTAACTAACACTGTTGGTCAGTTAATTGAACGAGTCGAAACGATAAGAGAAAAAGAGAAATCAGAATTAGCATTAATTGATGCAAAGAATGAAGCCGAATCAGCTGGCAAGGCAAAAACAGAGTTTTTAGCCACCATGAGTCATGAAATTCGTACCCCCATGAATGGTGTGCTTGGGATGTTAACATTGCTACAAAAAAGCAAACTAACACCAGAACAAATTAAAAAAGTTGATATCGCCAAAATAAGTGCAGAATCATTATTGTCGATCATAAATGATGTTTTGGACTTTACAAAAATCGAATCAGGAAAACTCGAATTAGAATCGGTCAGTTTTAATATAAGAAATTTGGTTGATGAAGTTTGCCAGTCTATGGCCCTACGGATCCAAGAGAAAAATATTGAGCTAGTGATTGATTCAAGCGGCTTAACACAAGATCATATTACATCCGACCCTGTTAGAATTCGACAAGTATTAACCAATCTTATTGGCAATGCGGGGAAATTCACCTCTCAAGGTGAAATAATAGTTAAAAGCCAATTACTAGAAAAAGACAATACGACTGTTTTACAGTGCGAAATCATTGATAGCGGCATAGGCATACCCGAGCAGCATATAAAAAAACTATTCATCAGTTTTTCTCAAGTTGATGCCAGTACTACACGTAAATTTGGCGGCACCGGCTTGGGGCTAAGCATTTGCAAGCGCATATGCGAATTAATGGAGGGAACGATATCTGTCGCAAGCAAGGAAAATATTGGCAGTTGCTTTAGTTTTCAAATACCGATTGAAAAACCTAAAATCGATCAACCATCAGCGATACCCAGCAACATATCTAAGCTAAATATTTTAATTGTTCATTCCAATGAGAAATCTGTACAGGCCATTATTAATCAATTACAACAGTGGGGAAATACTCCACATTTTTGCCACGGCGGTGCTAAGGCTCAACATATTATTGCTCAACAAGAATTTGATTTGATTTTTATTGATAACACACTCAATGACATGACCGGCATAGAATTGGGAACGTATATTCATACTAACCACCCTGTTTCAAATGCTCGCTTAGTATTAATGACAACCGTCAATCACACACCCTACGATGAAGACATGCGCAAAGCAGGGTTTAATATTCATTTCTCTAAACCTGTCACTGCCCAAGATTTATTTCTTTGTCTTGATTTCTCTGTCGCACAGACGCCTATCAATAATGCGCAAGCAACGCAGGCCAACACCCTCTTATCATTACCAGAAAATGCACGAATACTATTAGTAGAAGATATTCCATTTAATCAAGAAGTCGCGATCATGTTGCTCGCTGAAATGGGAGTGACTGCGGATGTGGCCAACAACGGTGAAGAAGGCGTAGAAAAAGTAAAAACAGCACTAAAACAAAACAAAGCATATGATGCCATTTTAATGGACTGCCAAATGCCAGTAATGGATGGCTACGATGCAACACGGGCGATCCGCCAGTTAGAAGAAACCTCTAACCATAAAGTTCATATCATTGCCATGACCGCAAATGCAATGAGTTCCGATCAAGAAAAATGTTTGGCCGCAGGAATGGATGACTACCTTACAAAACCTATAGACGAAGATCGTTTATTAAAGACACTACTTAAGTGGTTAACCGTTCAATAATGATATTCAATTCGAGCCACGTAATAATCCCCTGTCGGTTTCCCTTTTTTGATTTCTTCAATATTCGTTAAGCCTTCATATACCAAAATACGTTTTGTGGACTTATCATAAGTTAACTTGATTGGGTCAACTAAGAGACGCAACAAAAAATTACTAGGTGCCAACGAAAACGTTATCGTGCTATCGCCCTGAGAAACGGGTGTTAGAGAAAAATCAATTAGTTGCGCTCTAGTGGGTGCCAGAAATTCAAAGTCTAATTCCTTATTATCAAGTAAGGTATCCCAATGCTGAATAAGCATTTGATCAAATCCTGCATCCACCACCATCATAGGCACTTGCTCAATCACCGCATTAGCGGCATCTGATTCACTCTGGTAGCGAACTTTTATGCCATCTGCTTGCTTTGTCACTTCTACCAACGTGCCCACACGGGAATCTTCAAAATAGACTAACGGTGTCATTAGGTTATGTGTGAAGTCCAATGATTTTTTTGCAAAAACCTGATCTTGCGCATCAACATAGACCACAGATGTTGCCTCATATTGATTCTGCTTATTTAAAAATACATCGTGGCGCTCGGTATAAAGCACCGCTTTGGATTCCACATCATAAGCCACGCCTTCAAATGAAAACCTATTGGTTATTTCTTGTGACGTTGCGCAAATTGATGCCGACATAAAAAAAATAACGCTAAACAGAATAATTTTCATTTGATGCTCATTTTGTGTGCGCAATTGTTAAATAACATTTTATTAGATCCGATAATGACAAACCCGATTACAGTCCATTGAAACACTGCTACTGGCAAAAAACGATGATTAATCTCAATTCGGTCTGGGTTTAATTGAGAACCGGCATAGTAACTAAGCGGGCCTAATGCTCCTAACATCAGCACCATCAACCAAGGGAAATCGAACAACCAATTTAATGAGCGCTTTAGCGTCAATGCAAATGCAAGCCATAACAATACTAGCCACGCTGGAATTAACACTTCATAGCTAGCAATCGCGGGCTGTAATTGATAAATGTCTAGATTCATTAATATTGAATCGGTTAAAACACCCAAAAATACAACAACAGCACATAACATACCCAGTGCTTTTCTATTGTTAGACACAGCAACTGAATGTAAAAGCAAACACAGCAACAAACTAGCCCCTAACATTAACGGCCCCATAACCAGTGCAAACCACGTGCACTGAAATAGCAGAATGTTAATGATTAAATGCATTTTATCTTTAGCCATGAGTATTTACCCATGCTTTGGCTTTCTCCACATCATGTCGAGATGCCTTAGCCACTAACGGCAAGCGTATCCAGTCTGGCAATAATGCCAGTAGTTTTAAGCAATAGGTAAAACGCTTCGGAAAGTGAATATCAAATGCCCCACCAGACAATCCTTTATCAATACGCTGTGCAGCGTCTTGCGCACTGAGCAGAAATGGCATTGGGAAATCATTTTTATCGGTTAATGGCGTTTTGACAAAACCTGGGCTCACGACTCGCACATCAATCCCTTCATGTACAAGATCCGCGCGAAGTGTTTCAGCAAAATAACGCACAGCCGCTTTTGATGCGCCATATGCGCCCGCCCTTGGTAAGGCCTGATAGGTAACACTACTAGCAACAAAAACCAGCTGAGGCGATTTAGAAGGCGCACGTGATCGTGTAGCTCGCAACAAAGGCAATACCGCATCAACTACATTGACTGCACCAAAAAAATTAGTTTCAAGCACACGTCGAATTTTATCGCGCTCTATTTTGTATGAATCAATATACTCACAAGTACCTGCATTAATAATGACTTTATCTAACTCACCACTAACACGCTGAATGCGGTCAACCGCGTATTCTAGGCTCTTGTCATCTGTTACATCTACGGCCAAAGGCAGTAAATTAAGCTGACCATCGCTTAAGGAATCTAGCTCTGTTTGATTGCGCGCACTGAACCAAACACTGTGCCCTTGCTCTGCATAGCGCTGAGCCACCGCGAGACCGATTCCGCTTGATGCACCAATCACCCAAATATTCATTTTAACCTCCGTCATGTCACTAACAATACGTGGGGCTTACAGGAATAGATCATTCAGACCAAATAATAGATGATGCTGACGAGTCTGATTTTATTGTTATTGCGCTCTTTAAGATAAGTATGAAATAAAAGCTATTTTGTTATATCCGTTAGCGATCATTTATTGCGGTCCATCATTTTATTAACGATATAAAAAAAGTGGCTAAGCCACTTTTTTATTATACATTGAGTATTTTTTCATCTCGACAAATGGGTTTAGCAAAAACCAAGTGCGATACCCCGATGGCTCGCTCAGCGAATCCCGCTTCACAATAACTCAGATAAAAACGCCACATACGTTTAAAGTCTTCACTATAGCCTTGCTCGGTAATGGTTTTTTCTGCTTGATTAAATGCCACATGCCACGCCTTTAAGGTGCGCGAGTAATGCTGGGCATAATCTTGCAGTTGCACCAATCGTAAATCGCTTGAGCGTTTGGTGGAATCTAGCATTGCCGCAATCGAGGGAATACAACTGCCAGGGAATATATAACGCTGAATAAAATCCACATCATTTTTAGCTTGCTCATAACGCTGATCTTCAATGGTAATTGCCTGCACTAACATGACACCATTTGGTTTTAACAACGATGCACACTTATCAAAAAAGGTATCAAAGAACTTCCAGCCCACGGCTTCTATCATCTCGATGGATACCAGTTTATCAAACTGCCCTTCTAGATTACGATAATCTTCTTTAAGCAGTGTGATTTTATCTTCTAGGCCTTCTGCTTTAACTTGTTGCTCAGCGTACAAGTATTGCTGTTCAGAAATGGTCGTGGTCGTCACTTTACAGCCATAATTCTTAGCGGCATAAACAGCAAAGCTTCCCCAACCGGTACCAATTTCAACCACATGGTCTTGCGCAGTTAAATTTAATTTGTCGCATATGGTTTTTAATTTATTAAGCGATGCTTGCTCCATCGTTGAGTCGTCACTGGGAAAGATGCCGGACGAATACATCATGGTCGGATCTAAAAATAATTTAAAGAAATCATTTCCCAGGTCATAGTGAGCTGCAATATTACGGCGCGAGCCCTTTTCAGTGTTTTGATTTAAAAAATGAAACATTTTTAAAAATGGCTTTGATACCTTAGCAAGACCGCCTTCTAAGCCATTTAATATATCCATATTACGGACCATGACACGCATCAAACGCGTTAAATCCGACGTGGTCCAATCCCCTGTCATATACGCTTCTGCCGCGCCAATACTGCCACCTGTCATAATATCGCTGTATGCATGAGCATCGACAATGATTAGCTCTGCGTAAAGATCGTGGCCAGGTTCTAATGCTTCACCAAAACGGGTTATATCATCATTATCTTTAATAACAATACAGCCTGTATGCAGTTTTTCTAACTGCTTTAATACTAGGTTTTTCGCAATTTGGGTAAGCATAGCGGGACGTACTTTTTTAACTGAAGTACTGGCAACTGAATTCATTATCACTCCGTTTCGGGACGTCGCCCGTCATCTTCATTATTTATTGTGGCTAGCAGGTTTTACAATAGAATCTGGGTGGTCATAAAAAGGGGCTTTCTTAAGCCACAATTTCAGCGCCTGCCAATATATTCCCAGCACTATTTTTACGGTCATAAGGGGATATTGGATTAAACTTTTCGAAAAATAGGGCTGCCATGATTTTTTCTCTAGCATCAGTGTGGCATCAAAATGTTTATCTACGCCCTGTGCTTGCTGCTGAGTATTGTCCATGTGGATATGCAACGTCTCAACTGGCGCTGAAACCACCCAGTTATATTGCATGTTCATAGGGTTAAAAGGAGACACATGAAATTGCTTATCGAAGTGAAAAACATGATGACGATCACCTTTCGCTTCATATTGTCGATCACCTGTATCCTCGCCCACTAGCAATACATAAGCATGACGCTCACCCCAAGGCGTATTGGTTATTTCAGCCATGATGGCGAGTAAGTTTTCATTTTCATCAAAGCAATAATAAAAACTGACTGGGTTAAACACTAAATTAAAGTAACGCACATGAGTTAACAATCGTACATGCTTGATTGCAGGAGTGGTCTTTTCATGCTCTAAAGCGTAGCGATTGATGTTGTCGATGACCGCTTGTTTTAAATTCGGGTTATCCGCATGGAAATAATCTTTTCGCTTAAAGCGGGCTAAATTAAACCAGCTAAACCCAGCAAACCATTTTTCACTAAATAGCGTTTCTAATTCATCTAAGTCTAGATACAACATAAACATGTCATAGGTGAATTCATTTTTTACTGGCATGAAACGGCGGTGTCGTACCTGACCTTGGTATACACAACTGTGCAATGAACGTTCTTGCACACTCATAAAGTGATTCCGAACTGTTTAACCACTCTCAATGCGCTGTTAACACCGTCTTCATGAAAACCATTAAACCAATATGCACCACAAAAATGGCTTCGGTTATGGCCACTTATTTCGTTATGACGCTGCTGTGCGTGAATACCATCTAGGGTAAACACCGGGTGTGCATAACTGTATTGAGCCAAAATTTTACTTGGGTCAATTTCTTGTGCGCGGTTCAATGTGACTAACACCGTCTCAGGTGCATCGGTGAAGTTTTGAAGCATGTTCATATTATAGGTCAGCATTGCGGTGTCGCTTTTACGCTGTGGAATATGATAATTCCAACTGGCCCATGCTAACTTACGCTTAGGCATCATGCTATCATCCGTGTGCAAGATCACATCATTCTTTTGAAATGGCAGTGCACCTAAAATATCACTTTCAAGCTGAGTAGGCGCATCTAGCATTTTTAATGCTTGATCGCTGTGACAAGAGAAAACAACTTGATCAAATTCAAAACGTTGCTCATGGCTATGTAAAATCACACCATCGTTGTTGCGCTCTACTTGTGTGATCGGTGTATTCAAATGTATGCGATCTTTATAAGGCTGCGTAATCGGTTCGATATAAGACTGTGAGCCACCCGAGATCACGCGCCATTGTGGGCGCTCATCAACACTTAACATGCCATGATTATTAAAAAACTGTAAAAAGAATTTAAGTGGGAAGTCCATCATCACGTCTTCTGATGCAGACCATATTGCAGCCCCCATTGGCACAATGTAATGATTAACAAACGATTTTGAATAGCCATGCAGAGCAACAAATTCTCCTAAGGTTTGCTGATCATCGATTTCGTTATTAGCAAGAGCGGCGACAGTTTGTTTATTAAAACGTAAGATGTCTTTTACCATGCGAATGAAAGACGGTCTGAATAAATTACGGCGCTGTGCAAACAAGCTATTCAGGCTCGTACCATTGTATTCAATACCCGTGTTTTCATCGCGGACACTAAAGCTCATGTCTGACGCTTCACTTGCCACACCTAGCTGGTCCATGAGCTTGATAAAATTTGGATAAGTCCAATCATTGAACACAATAAACCCTGTATTCACAGGATAAATTTTACCTCCCAGTTCTATGGGTTTTGTGTGTGTATGGCCACCTAAATAATCATTCGCTTCGAACAATGTCACTTCATGCTCGCGGCTTAATAAATGCGCCGATGTTAAACCCGCAATACCAGAGCCAATAACCGCTATTTTTTGTTTATTCACAGCTTTCCCTTAATCTTTTGCTCTAGTTCATGCGTTTTTTCAAGAATGTAATAATGCGTCTTAATACCGGCACATGTTCATATAACAATGCGCCACCATCCACGTAATCTTGATGGTAAAATACTTTATCGTTGAATCGAATATGGCTACTACCATTGACATAAATGGTGTTGCCACTGTTTAGTTTAGGGTGTCGATAGGCCATAGTCCATGTCAGCATTGCGCTGTCTTTTTTAATAAACTCGTCATGGAATTTAAATTGGCAAAACTGCACATTTTCATAAATAGACGCGCAGTAATCTCGAAAAGCGCCAATACCGTTAATGTCATGGAAACAATCTTTAAATTCCATGTTATCGCCATAGACCATTTCTATGATGCCGCTTTTACACGTGTCGATACTCAATGTGTTGTATAAATGCTTAAACGAGTCGACTAATAGCTGCGATTGCCTAAGATCAGTCACACCTTGATGGCTATTCATGACGCTCTCCCACTTGCTTGGCACGATCATTATCGCGGCCCTCTTGCAAGATACGACTAGGTACTGGGTTTAGATCATGCACAATGCCAATCGCATTCATCATTTTTAGCACATAGTACGATATGTCAATTTCCCACCAGTAAAAGCCTTGTCGAGTGGATGTGGCAAAACGATGATGATTATTATGCCAACCTTCACCTAATGTAATAAACGCCAACCAAGGATTGTTACGACTGTGATCCTTGGTTTTAAAACGACGCTTACCGTATATGTGACCCAAAGAATTAATCGTAAATGTGGCGTGAAATAAAATAACGGTTGAAACAAAAAAGCCCCAAATTAACATTTGTAAGCCGCTGGTTCCCAGCGCAGGCCAATACGCATTTAATACTTCGCCTAATATAAAGGTGAACAATGCTAATACGGCTGGCGCGATGATGTCGAATCGATTTAAAAAGCGAAGCTCAGGGTATTTTGCCCAATCTTTTATCACACTGTAATCGGTTTTAAAGGCGGCCTCACAAATAAACCAGCCCACATGGGACCACCAAAAACCATGACGAACGGGCGAATGTAAATCTTGCTCTTCGTCACTGTGTTTATGATGTTTTCTGTGATGACTCGCCCACCACAATGGGCCTCGCTGTGCTGAGCTATTACCAATGAATGCAAAAATAAACTGCCAAACCCTATTCACTTTAAAGCTACGATGAGAAAAATATCGGTGATAAAAAGCGGTAATCACAAACATCCGCGCCCAAAAGAAAAATAAACAGGCAATCACAGCAACAGGGCTTATCCCGACCCAAACAACCCCTAAACACATGGCATGAACAAAGAAAAACGGTAAGCAACGAATCCAATTAATATGCCGACTATTTTCATCAACCTCTGGACCGGTTACTGCTTCAGAGTCTACCCAGCGAATGATATTGCGCCAAAGCGTTTCACTGCGGGGCTTTGACGTATCGAACTGCTTTGAACTCATGACAAACCGTACTCCTTCTTTTTATTTTCTGACACAGGGTCACTTAACTGTTTAAAATACATCTTGGTTTGAGCTACCGCTGTTTTATGATCAACCACAGGTGAAACATACCCACATTGTTTTATTTGTTGAGCGCTTGGCTGATGAATACTTTTTTTATCCAAAGAAGCAAGCTCGGGCACATATTGACGAATAAATGTGCCCGCTTCGTCAAAGCGCTGAGACTGTCGCGTAGGATTAAAAATACGAAAATAAGGAACGGCATCGACACCAGTAGAAGCCGACCACTGCCAACCACCATTATTCGATGCTAAATCGCCATCCACTAAGTGCTGCATGAAAAACTGCTCACCTAAACGCCAGTCAATAAACAAATGCTTGGTTAAAAACATGGCGGATACCATACGCAGTCGATTGTGCATCCAGCCTGTTTCAACCAGTTGGCGCATCGCAGCATCGACCAATGGGAAGCCCGTTCGCCCTTCACACCACGCTTTAAATAATTTGTTATTGTGTTTCCACGGTAATTGATCTGTATGAGATTTAAAGGGTTTATAACGACAAATCTCAGGGCAAGCGACCATTAAATGACGGTAAAAATCTCGCCAAATAAGCTCTACTACCCACGTTTTAACGCCTTCATTATCTAATCCATTGGGCAATGTCACTGCACTTTGAAAACACTGGCGAACACTTATGGCGCCAATGGCTAGATACGCTGACAATTTTGATGTGCCCGTAACGCTGGGAATATCTCGTAACTCATGGTATTGATATATTTGCTCATCGACAAACTGCTCTAATAAGCTAAGCGGATATTCTTCTCCCACTGGCCATAATGTTAACCAAGTCTGTTTTTGTTCAGCACTAACATCCGTTACACCTTTAATTTTAATGCTGTGTAATATGCTTGAATCTGGTTTTATTTTAATGGGATTTTGTGTATTAGGCTTTCGATATAACGGGCGAGATTTCTCATTTAATTCAGATAAATAAACATTTTTAAACGCCGTAAATACTTTGTAAAAGCTATCTTGTTTATTTTTAATTTCGCCAGGAGGAATTAAGCATTGGTCATGCAAACTATGAATCGAGATATCTTTTACCGCTAATTGGGCGCTCACCAGCTCTGTTAGCTGTGCTTCGTTCCATTCGTATTCATGATTAAAATACACATGCTCAATGGCGTATTTCTTCACAACAGAGGCAAGCTTAGCGGGCACACCAGAAAAATCTTTAGCATCAATAATGATCAAAGGAACACCAAGCGCCTGCAAACTAGATGCAAGCTCAGCTAATTGGCGCAAAATAAAATCTTGTTGTATTGGCGCAACATAGTGTATTTGCCACTGCCCCGGCGTTAAGCAATAAACCGCAACGGTGGCGTCTGCCTGCATAGACGCATATAAAGCAGGGTTATCATGTACGCGCAAATCACTGCGAAACCACATCAGATTCATGTTCATCTACCCTAGTGTTAATTCTACGTACGAGTTATTCATATGTTTTGCCAACGCACAACCACTTAAATACGCGGCTTCAACGCCATCCACAGCTACATTTGATAATAAGTAATCACCACAGATGAATAACCCATCGTCGCTGCTTAAAAAGCCTTTGGCATCATACGAAAAATTGGTGTCTTTTGAATATAACCAACGATGGGCATAATCACTTTTTATCAGTAATGGCTCTGCACATAATTGTGACAGTTCATCGGCTAGCTCATAAACTACTTTATCTTTTGAATAGTCTAATCTTTTTTCACTCCACTGCTGGCTGGCTTGCACACAATACACATGTAAACCATGGTCATTATTGCGTTTTGGCTTACTATTTTCATAACTAATACGGGCGAGGTTATCATTGGGCGCATCGTGTAAGTTAGGAATGCTTAATGGCTTTTCTAGGGCAAGCATCGCAACCCACTGAGGGAAAATAGTGACGTCTTTTAACGTCGACTTAAGGGGATTGCCATCCGGAATCAATGCATAAGTTTGCGGGGCAGGACTGGCTAAAACAATCTCATTAGCATATGCAAATAAAACATCTTTTTCATTTTCCTCACGAAAGATGCTCCAACCATTTTCATTTTTAATAATTGCGCTTATACGCACATCAAATTGTGCATCGACATCGTCTGCAAGTGCACGAGTAAGGCTAGAGCTTCGTGGTGTGCCCACATATTGAATTTGATTATCACTTTGTAACCAGGGGGCTAAATATTGCTGATCACACCAATGATTAACCGCTTTTTTAAAATCATGGGTTGTTGCACTAAAACTCAACGCACCCAAGTCAAAACTCACGGCGTGCTCTGCCCCTTGAACACGCTTTGAAGATAAGCGACCACCGCTGCCACGGGCTTTATCAACACATACAACCTGTTTACCCTGACGCTTAAGCTGCTGCGCCAGAGTCAAACCCGCCATACCTGCGCCAATCACAAAAACATCTGTTGAAATCATATTCAAACCTTAGTGTATTAATACGCCATTTACGGTTTGGAGCAACGGCCAGATCACTACAGGCCATTAAATTGCATATTTAATAGATAAGTCTTTACCAAAAGCCAGCATTCCTTTACCTTAAAAAGAACAAAAACAGTTACATTTCATGGTGTTAAGGGATCAAAAATTGAGCTCGCAAAACCCAAAAAACCTGCGGCCGCTGGACGATCTCATCATAAGGATTGCTAACAACCAAGATCAATCCGCCTTTGTTGAATTGTTTGAACTAACCGGCTCTAAACTCAAAGCTTACGCCATGCGCTGCGGTGCATTAGACGGTGAAGCCGAAGATATCGTGCAAGAATGCATGCTCACTGTGTGGCGTAAAGCCCACCAATTCAATCCAAAAACAGCATCCGCCAACACTTGGCTTTACACCATTGTGCGTAATAAGCGCATCGATATGGCCCGTAAAACCAAATACGATGTTGTCGTATCTGATGACTTGTGGCCAGAGCCTGAAAGTGAAGATCTAGAAACCGATGTTGAACGTGATCTGAACAGCAAAGTAGCCCGTACATTATTGTACGGCCTGCCAGATGAGCAGCGCCAGATAGTTTATAAGGTGTACTTTGAGGGGAAATCTCATAGCGAAATAGCAAATGCGCTGGATTTACCGCTGGGTACCATTAAATCAAGGTTACGTCTTGCCATGAAAAAGCTAGACACCTTGGCACAAGAGTAAATGACATGGCTAATTATCATCCTTCTGACGAACTTTTAATGGAGTTCACAGCAGGGCAAAAACAGGATGCCCTAGGTATTATGGTGGCGTGCCACCTTGAAACCTGTCGTGAATGCCAAAAACGCAATCAAATGTTCGAACAACTGGGCGGCGAGCTTATGACTGAGTCATCTGCAACCCCCATCAGTGCAGGTTTATTAGGGACACTTTTAAGCCGACTTGACGAGCCTGAAGCCGTCGATAACACACCCACCGGAGACGCGAGATTACCTCGTCCTCTGCGCCGATTTGTGCCGGGCTATTTTGATAGCCTGCCGTGGTCAGGGCTTTCGAGAAATATAAAAGAATTCACCCTCTCATTAGGTGATAGCCAGTATGTGGCTAAATTTTATAAAATAGCCGCGGGTAAAGAGCTACCAGCTCATACTCACAGAGGTAATGAGTTTACCCTGGTGCTGTCTGGGCAATTCTCAGATGACGCAGGTGATTACAAGCAAGGTGATTTTATATTGGCTGATACCAATACCCATCACCAGCCGAGAGCTGGGATGAATGAAGACTGCATATGCTTTGCGGTAATGGATGCTCCATTGAAATTTACCGGCTTTTTTGGCCGCATGTTAAACCCATTTATGCGCTAGGCTTGTTCACAAACCAAACCACAAAAAAAGCCCAATGATGAACTGCACCCCAAAAGTTGGACACTCAATCCAACCTTTGGGGTGCAGTTCATGATGTTATTGGGCTTTTTTGTGGGTGCGTCTTGTTCTAAAAGTGCATCGAGTTATGTCTATTTCGATATGTAGGTAACCCCAAAATAAAGCACCTACCTTTTGACATTAAATCATTAAGTAAAAATTTTCAGCCTATTCACTACTTTAATCAACCATCCTTCTTGCAAAAAACAATACTTATTTAACGTATTTACAGGCCATCAAACTCACAAATAGAGTACACATTAAAGCCTGCTGCTTTGATTTTTTCGCTGCCTTTTAAATCTGGTAAATCAATAATTGCTGCCACTTCTACCACATTTGCCCCAAGTTTTTTAACCAGCTCACACGCCGCTAACATAGTACCGCCAGTGGCAATCAAGTCATCCATCACAAGTACATTATCGCCGGGTTTAAACGCATCGGTATGCAATTCAATTTCGGCACTGCCATATTCAAGATCATAACGTTGACAAACGGTATCGAATGGCAACTTGCCTTTTTTTCTCACTGGTACTAACGACAAACCCAGCTCATAAGCCAGTGGGGCACCTAAAATAAAACCACGTGCGTCAATTGCAGCAACCGCATCTAATTGCATGCCTTGATAGCGATGGACAAAGCTATCGATTAATTTACGAAACACCTGCTTGTTTTGTAATAAAGGCATGATGTCACGAAACATCACACCTTGTTCTGGCCAGTTTTCAACCGTGCGCACGGCATTTTTAATTTCATCTTGATAAACAGACATAATGTTTCCAGTATTTAACGAACAACTAAAACCTTTTAAGGTTTGATACGTTAGAGCATAAAAAAAGCAGGTGACGCTTTCGCCTCACCTGCTTTTCTAACGCTTAATTAAAAGTGTGCTTTAACCAAAAGATTTACGTTGTTTTCGTCTACGCCTTTAATATTGTATTTGTCATTCCACATTACGTACTCAACGCCCACGTATAATTTATTGTCATAACCTACAAGTTTAGCCATGTCCCATTTAAGCTGAGGTGTAAAGTTACTGCTAGTTGTATCATTTAGCTCTGTTGTATAGTCCCAGAAACCATCAAACATAAAATCTTGGCCTGCAACATTAAATGGTAAACCCCAAACAACCGTTACTTGTTGATTGTCTTCACCTGAATCATTAAAACGCTGATAGGCGCTCACACTAAAATTAGTGAAACCTGGTAGGTTCAAACCCGTACCAAAACCCAATAGAAATTGGTCATCATTTTCGTTCATTTCCCAAGTAGTCGCTAGCTTCACGCTATTGACTAACCCGTTTTCAAACGTCATTAAATTAAAATTAGGGCTCAATTCAATGTAGGTTTCCGCACCACCATTATTTTGATCTACCAAGCGATCAACAAAACCAAATATGTCACCCCAGTCATGCACACTTAAATATTCATAGGTCATAACAACGCGTTCGTTATCGCCCACTTCGTAATCATTTCCTTGAAGCAAAGTCAGGCTTTGATCTTTAAAAAAGGTTTCAGCATTCACTAAGCTTGAAGCGGCTAATAATAAGCCAAGGGTTAATTTTTTCATTAGGGGGGCTCTCCTAGGGGGGAATGTTACAAAACTAACCTTTTGGTCAGAATTAGGTATAATTTCGAATCCTACACAGGATCTAAGTGCACATTCAAGTGCTTATATGGATTTATGCCCATATTTGGGTTTATAGTCAAAGCACTTAGCATAAAAAATAAACAATAAAGGGCCTCACCCATGCTAGAAAAACTGTTTCAGCTGAACAAGTTCGGCAGCAATAGCAAAACCGAAATCATGGCAGGTATCACTACCTATCTCACAATGGCGTACATCATTTTTGTGAATCCCGCTATGCTAGCCGATGCAGGAATGGATAAAGGCGCTGTGTTTGTCGCAACCTGTCTTGCGGCCGCGATTGGTTGTTTCATTATGGGTTTTTGGGCCAACCTTCCTGTTGCCTTAGCACCGGGCATGGGTTTAAACGCGTTTTTCACCTATGGCGTTGTTTTGGGCATGGGCCACACATGGGAAACAGCATTAGGCGCGGTATTTTTAAGCGGTATCATTTTCATTTTAATCAGCGCCTTTAAATTACGTGAATGGATTATCAATGCCATTCCCGTAACATTAAAAAAAGCCATTGCTGCCGGTATCGGTTCTTTCCTTGCTTTGATCGCATTAAAAAATGCAGGGATCATTGTTGATCATCCCGCTACGTTGGTCAGCTTGGGTGACATTACGAGTTTTTCTCCTGCTATGGCGATTCTTGGTTTCTTTCTGATTGTCGCGTTAATACAGCGTAATATTCCTGGTGCGGTTATGATTGCTGTACTAGTAGTTACCGTTATTGGCCTAATTGCAGGCGACGTAAGTTATGCAGGCATCATGTCAGCACCGCCATCATTGGCGCCAACGTTTATGCAAATGGATGTTGCTGCCGCATTTGATGTGGCCATGCTAAGTGTGATTTTTGCCTTTTTGTTTGTGGATTTATTCGACACCAGCGGTACTTTAATCGCGGTGACTCAACGCGCAGGTTTAACTAAGTCTGATGGCCAGGTGCCACGATTAGGCAAAGCATTAATGGCTGATAGTACCGCAACGATTGCGGGTGCCGCGTTAGGCACATCAACCACCACCAGTTATATTGAAAGTGCAGCAGGTGTGGCTGCTGGCGGTCGTACTGGTATGACCGCTGTCACCGTTGGTGTTCTATTTTTACTCAGTATTTTCTTCGCACCGTTAGCGGGAATGATTCCAGTATACGCCACCGCTGGCGCTATCTTTTATGTGTCAATCTTGATGATGTACACTCTAAAAGAAGTTGAATGGGACGACTTAACCGAAGCGGCACCTGTTGCGGTTGTATTATTACTGACCCCTTTAACATTCTCAATAGCACACGGTATCACGTTGGGTTTTGTGACGTATGCCGCAGCGAAAGTACTCGGTGGTAAGGCCAGTGAGCTGAGCACCAGCGTTTGGGTATTAGCTGTGTTATTATTGGCTAAAATCATCTTCGTTGGCTAATGATTCGTTCGTCAACATAAGGAGCACAATGGATTTTCTTGAAAATTTTGTAATCGAAAACCAAGCCGTGATACTCGATTATGCACTGCGATTTTTGGTTTCTTTTTTCATTATTTGGCTGGGTTTTAAATTCAGCAGGCTAGCGTCCGGATGGGTTGGGCGCTTACTAGCAAGTAAATCCATTGATACAGCTATCGCCGCCTTTGTACAAAGTCTTGTACGTATCTTGATCCTCATTGCCGTTATTATTGTTGGGCTGAGCCATCTTGGTATTGAAACCACCACCTTTGTCACCATCATTGGTGCAGCGGGTTTAGCCATTGCGCTGTCTTTGCAAAGCTCTCTTTCTAATTTTGCATCAGGCATTTTAATTGCGGGGTTTCGCCCATTTAAAGCGGGTGATTATATTGAAGCTGGCGGCGTGGCTGGGGTTGTTAAAGAAATCCAAATATTTTCAACTATCATGACCACACCTGATAATAAATACGTTGTGGTGCCTAACTCAGAAGTAACCGGCAGCCCCATCACCAACTATTCGGCCAATCCTACGCGCCGTATTGATCTTGTTATCGGTGTGGCTTATGACGCAGACCTGAAACAATGCAAAACATTGTTTGAATCGATTTTGAATAATCACCCACTTATTTTAAAAGAGCCCGCTTACACTGTAGGCGTACTTGAATTAGCTGACTCATCCGTCAATTTTGCCGTGCGTCCCTGGGTCAAAACGGAAGACTTTTGGACGGTTAAATTTGAGCTAAATCAAACCATCAAGCAAGCATTAGACGATGCTGGCATTGGCATACCATTTCCACAAATGGATGTTCATTTTCATCAAAATAAAAAGGGATAATAATGTCTTTTTCTAAAACCCTCATATCCGTTGCGTTTATTTCTATTGCACAATCTGGCTGGGCGCTTGAACCTACCACAGGTGAAATTGAGCTAGGGGTCGTTGCTACTTCTGGCAACACCGAAACTAACTCGATAAAAAGTAAATTATCAGTCACCCAAGATTTTACCTCTTGGAAAAATAACTACCTGATTGATACGCTTTTTAAAGAAGAAAAAATTGAAGAAGACGATGGCAGTAAACATACTGAAACCAGTGCTGAACGTTATTTTTTCTCCGCTCAGGGTGATTATAAATTAGACGAAAAAAATTCAGCTTTGTTTGTTTATGGCTCATATGAGAATGATCGCTTTTCTGGCTTTGAACAACAAAACTCAGTCGCGGCCGGTTATGCCGATCAAATGTTTGGTAATGAATCGTCATCCCTTAAATATAATGCAGGTCCGGGTTATTTTTATAATGAGCTAAATGATGGCAGCACAGAAGAAGGCGGCATTATTCGTTTAGCGTTGGATTATCGCTTAAAACTCAGTGACACATCTAAATTTAAACAAACCATCAGCACAGAAGCCGCATTAGAAAGTGATGACAACACCAAAAGTAAAGCGGAAACATCTGTTTCAGCCACACTAATGGGTAACCTAAGCTTAAAGGCATCATTCAATGTTATTCATAATACTGACGTGCCCGATGACAAAGAAGAAATGGACACAACCACAAGTTTATCTGTCTTGTATTTGTTCTGATTTTTAATCGTCAAAAAAGCTCGCTTGCCTAATAGTCAGCGGGCTTTTTTATGAATTGCCAATTAGTAACGCATGTTAAGTGCTAGCCAATTTTCTTTTTTTAATCACAAAGAATAAAACCGGCAACAGCAATAAAGACAACACCAATGTTGATATCATGCCGCCCACCATGGGCGCGGCAATACGTTGCATGACCTCTGAGCCCGTGCCACTTGCAAACATAATAGGCAGCAACCCTATTATGCTCGATAACGATGTCATCAGTATTGGGCGCAACCTTGCACTGGCCCCGTTTTCAACGGCCACCATCAGCTGTTTTACATCTACACCACGTTGCGATTCATCAATACATTGCTGCCATGTTTGATTTAAATACAACAGCATCAATATACCTATTTCAACCGAAACACCGGCTAGTGCAATAAAACCCACCGCCACCGCTACGCTGTATTGAAACCCCAATATATAAACCAACCCAATGCCGCCTACTAATGCAAATGGCACAGTGAGTAAAATCATTAATACATCAGATATTCGTTTTAAACTTAAATACAACAACACGATAATGACAAACAAGGTTATAGGCATAACAATGCTCAGTTTTTGCTGAGCTCTTAATAAGTATTCATATTGCCCTGTCCATGCAAGTGAATACCCTGTAGGTAATTCTAATGTTTCTTGTAATTGTTGCTGCGCTTGCTTTACATAACCCGCTAAGTCATCTCCGTGAATATCAATATAACTCCAACCATTTAAACGCGCGTTTTCACTTTTTATCATGGCCGCACCATCATTCACTTCAATACTGGCGACGTCAGCTAAACGAATATAAATATTATTATCCGTTAAAATGGGCAACTGCTTTAGTTTTTCAATATTGTCACGATAGCGTTGCTCATATCGTACATTGATAGGATAACGCTCTAACCCTTCGATGGTTTGGGTGACATTAATGCCACCAATCGCGGCTTGGGCCGTATTTTGTAAAGATTGAATATTTAACCCGTAGCGAGCGGCTTTTTGACGGTCTATTTTTATATTAATGTAACGCCCACCAATGACACGCTCACTATAAACAGAGCGTGTTTTTTCAAGCTTTTTAAGCTCGCGCTCAATATCTTTACCTATGCTTTCTATTACAGCTAGATCTGGCCCTGAAACCTTAATGCCCACTGGGGTTTTAATACCCGTAGCCAGCATATCGATACGGGTTTTAATGGGCATAACAAACGCGTTGGTTAACCCCGGAAAATCAATCAACTGATTTAATTCTTGCTGCAAGCTTTCTGCACTCACTCCGTCTCGCCATTGGGATTTTGGCTTAAACTGAATAACGGTTTCTATCATAGTTAAGGGCGCAGGATCCGTGGCGGTTTCGGCTCGGCCAACTTTACCAAACACCGTGTCTACCTCTGGAATCGTTTTAATCAGCTTATCGGTCTGTTGTAAAATTTGACGAGCCTTACCAATGGATATACCCGCGTACGTTGTGGGCATATACATTAAATCCCCTTCATCCAACGGTGGCATAAACTCGCTACCCGTTTGATTCAATGGATACACGGCTGCAGTTAAAACCAGTAAAGCGCTTATTAATACGGTTTTATTATATTTTAAGCACACGCGTAACAATGGTTTATACATGGCCAAAAATATTTGATGAATCGGATTATGCGCTTCGTCTCTAATATGGCCTCGAATAAAGTAACCCATCAATACCGGCACTAATGTAATGGCTAAAGCAGCCGCCATCGCCATTGCATAGGTTTTTGTTAACGCTAAGGGCGAAAACAATTTACCTTCTTGTGCTTCTAAGGTGAATACAGGTAAAAAACTTAAGGTAATAATAAGCAGCGAAAAAAATATGGCCGGCCCCACTTCTTGACTGGCTTCAACAATTACTTGCCAACGATTTTTATTGGTGATTGTCTGTTTTGAAAAATGCTTATGTACATTTTCAATCATAACAATGGCGCCATCAACCATGGCACCAATGGCGATCGCAATGCCACCTAATGACATAATATTCGCATTAACACCTTGCAAATACATCACGATGTACGCACACAAAATAGCGACGGGTAAGCTAATTAAAACCACTAAAGATGAGCGAAAATGAAACAGGAAGATCAAACAAATGATTGAGACGACTAAAAATTCTTCGAATAGTTTGCCCATTAAGTTATCAATGGCGCTTTGAATCAGGTTCGAGCGATCATACGTCACGACAATTTTTACACCATCGGGCAAGCTGCTTTTAAGTTGCTCTAATTTTTTCTTTACCTTTTCAATGGTGGCTTGCGCATTTTCGCCATAACGCATAACCACAATACCACCGACTACTTCGCCCTCGCCATTTAGCTCGGCAATACCACGGCGCATTTGCGGTCCTATTGTGATCCTTGCCACATCATCAAGTAGTAATGATGTTCCTTGTGAGTTCACACCTAAGGGGATATTTTTAATATCTTGTATATTGGTTAAATAACCATGAATACGTACCATGTATTCAGCTTCTGCCATTTCTAATACAGAAGCACCACGTTCTTGATTGGCTTGCCGAATAGCCGTATTAATATGTGACAACGGCAAACCATAAGCTCGTAGTTTTTGAGGGTCTATTTCCACTTGATACTGACGAACCATGCCGCCAACGGTAGCCACTTCCGAAACACCGGGTACTGTTTGTAATTCGAATTTTAAAAACCAATCTTGCAGTGATCGCAATTCACTTAAGTCATGCTCCCCAGTAGGGTCAACTAATGCGTAATTAAACACCCAACCAACACCCGTTGCATCTGGCCCTAATTCTGGCTGCGCGCCATCGGGCAAACGTGAGCTGACTTGACTTAAATATTCAAGTACCCGCGAACGCGCCCAATACATATCAGTGCCATCTTCAAAAATGATATATATGTAACTGTCACCAAAAAAACTAAAACCGCGCACAGTGGTCGCCTTTGGCACACTTAACATAGCGGTGCTTAATGGATAGGTCACTTGATCTTGCACTACTTGTGGTGCTTGACCAGGATAAGAGGTTTTAATAATAACCTGTACGTCTGATAAATCAGGAATAGCATCTATCGGGGTTTGCTTAATGCTCATTACCCCAGCAATGACCAAACTGGCTGTCACCATAAGCACCCAAATACGATGAGTCACGGATAACTGAATAATAGACGCAATCATGGCTGCATACCTTGCTCAGGTTTTGCATTGTGCATTTTGATACGATCAACCGATACGCCAATATTGACAGATGTTTGCTGCTCTACATGAGAGATGACATATTGCTTGTTTTCAAATTCATCTAAGCAAAAACCAATTTCATCGCCTACTTTTAATGTTGATATATCCACATGTTCATCAATCGGTAAGGACATAACCATTGCGGACCATTGCCATTTTTCTATTGGTTCATGGGCGATGGTGAGCGCGTCAGGCTCGATAGCTTGCACGGTGCCATGCACCCAAACACGATCAATACTGTCTTGTTTTGGTGTGTCGATACGAACTAATTCCGCGGTAATATTCGATTCGCTATCAATTAAAAACTGGGCAGACGTCACAACACGCTGACCTTGCTTTAACCCGGTTAAAACTTGAGTTAAACCTTGAGACTGTTTACCTGTAGTGACAATAACAGAGCGATACTGCCCGTCACCTAATGACAAAACCACTCTCTCGTTTGTACCAGTTATGATAATCGCGTTACTGGGCACCAATAAGCTTGCGGGTAAGGGTTTAGTTTGAATATTTAATTGTGCAAACATATTGGGTTTTAAGATGAGATCAGGATTATCGAATACGACTCGTACTTGCTGTGTGCGGTTTACCGCATTAACGTTAGGAAAAATGTAATCTACTTTTCCTTGCCAACTTTTCCCTGCAAATGCTTTTAACGACATGGTTACAGGCAGGCCGACATCAAGCCAAACTAATTGTGATTCGAACACTTCAGCAAGCACCCAAATGGTGGATAAATCCGCTGTGGCAAGCATTTCAATTTGCGGTTGAACATACATACCTTCACGCACATTCAAGTGTGATACATAGCCTGATTTTTTAGCGTAAAACGTTAGATTCTGTTTTACTTTTTTGGTTTTTTCGAGCAAAGCAATTTGTTCACGGTTAACACCCAATGCTTTAAGCTTTAAACGAGATGACTGCAACAATCGCTTGTTGCCAGTGTTAAGCGCTCCGATAAATTCTTCTTGGCCATAGACAAGCTCTGGGCTATACAAGTCGTACAGTTTTTGACCTTGCTTGATTTTATCCCCAACACTATAGACATACAGTTTTTCAATCCAGCCATTGGTACGACTATGATAATGCTGAACGCTGGTATCGTCATATTGCAAAAACCCAGCGACATCGAGTACTTGATGCAACGATTCATGCACAACAGAGGCTGTTTTCACACCAAGCTGATTTTCAATTTGGGGCGAAATAGACACTGTGCCAACAGGTTGATCTTGATTAGCATTGTCATAAACCGGTATAAGATCCATGCCCATTGGAGATTTGCCTGGTGCATTTTTTCGGTAATTGGCATCCATCGGCGCCACCCAATACAGCGGCTCTTGGCTCTCATTTTTTTGAGACGAGCCTGATTCACGCGAGACCAACACAATGGTCAATAACGCACCCAGCAAAAACGTAAATACAGGTATTAAAACCGTTTTTTTCAACATAACGTAACAACACTTTATAAACAAAAGACAATTTTTAGATGCAACTAGAGTGTGTTAAGCAATAATGGGTGGGCGATAAAGGCTTTTAAGAAAAGAAGAAAATGAAGAGGCTTTATAAAAATGAACGCTTGAACTTGATGACACATGGGCAAACGTCAGTGTATTTATGAACATAGCGGACGCCATTGCATGGCATTGGCAATTTTCATCGCAGCAGTCGCTCATGGTCATTGCTGAATCTGTGGTAGCGTCATGACACGGCATATTGTCCATGAGCATTTTAGAGGGTGTGGTCGCACTTGCAGACATCATTTGCGACGCATAGCTCTGACTAATACCTTGTATTAGTAGCATCATGCACAGCAATGTGATGTTAAGTGATTTCATAACCGACCTATGGTTTAGAACTATGATTTAGCATTATGGTTAAAATAATGCAGAACGTATGCTAATTATTACCTTGGCATCACCCTGTGTCAAAGTCATACCAAACATAAGTGCAACAAACGTATTTGAGGCCATTGATATTGCTTAGTTCAATATAAACGCACAATACATTCAATTAGTCATATTATTATAACTCCTATTACTGCTTGTGGCCCTCACTGTTTGAATCAGCTTTAGAGCCTACTTTTTTTGCGAACGGCAGCCATAGCATACCGGGTAAATACTGAGTTTGCTTAGCTTGTTTATAGCCTTCAACGCCAATTGTCATACCCAAATGCCCTTTAATGGGCTGGTCTTGGTAGCTATTAAATATTCGATCCCAGCAGCTCAAGTTAAAGCCAAAATTACGATTACTTTCATCCAAAATTGTTGAGTGGTGAATTCGATGCATATCAGGTGTCACCATGAATAATCTAAGTACTTTATCCAAGGTTTTAGGTAACGCGACATTGGCATGATTAAACATCGCAGTGGCGTTTAGCATGATTTCAAACACCATAACGGCCAATAACGATGGTCCCAGCAATAGCACTAACGTAAATTTAATCAACAGCGATAAAATGATTTCACCCGTATGAAAACGTGAGCCAGTGGTGACATCAATGTCTTGATCAACATGGTGTACCTTGTGCAGCGCCCATAACATAGGCACCACATGAAACAGCCTGTGCTGCCAATAAATGGCCATATCAAATAATATAAGGGTAAGAATAAAAGCAACTATTGCGTTCGCATCAAAATAATACAATAACCCAATTTGATGCTGCTGTGCATAATGGGCAACGCCAATGGTTGCTAACGGCAATAACAGCCTCACTATAAAACTATTCACAAACACCAACGCGATGTTTTGACTCCATCTTAATAATCGTGAAAACGTTCGAGGCCGCTTAGGTGACAACCCTTCCCAAAACATCATAATAATTAATATTGCAAAGAAAAATCCGCTGCGCACCAGCGCTTCGTTAGCAATAAACCATTCACTAACCGATAAATTATTCATTACATTTATGACCTTTAATAATCGTGCTTATTGTATTTATATCGATCGGCTTTACATCAATACACTCTACTGTGCTTGATTGGTTTACTTGATCATTGATCACTGAAAAATACTCAAGTTTTGACTCATGCTCACTAATATTAATAGCGGCTATTTGATCATTCATAACAAGCAAGCCCTTAATACGGGTTAAACCTAACGCCACAAGGTCACGCATCAAAGGTGATACATCATACTGTTCATTATCAATGTTCAAGGTTTTTGTATGAAATGCCGTTGTTTGATTATAAAGTTGTAACGGGTTTGTTTTTTTAATCGCCGGTTTTTCAATATCGATTAAGTTGAGTTCTGCATGTCTGACTTTCAAATTATTTCGATTACGCTCTAAACACAATTCATCAAATAATACTAAATCGTTATCCGCTGCTAGCTCACATTTATTGGCAACATACAGATCGGCTGTATTTAATTGGCGTAAGTATAATTCATGATAACGGTATTTAGGTTGCGATAGATGACGTGGGTCAATCAGGCAAACAACGGCATTAAGCATTAACCGTGTTTTATAGCTGTCATCTTGCAATAGCTTTGCAATATTATCCACATGGCCTAAGCCACTGGGTTCGATAAAAATTCGATCTGGTTTTTCGTGGCGTATTAGTTGATTCAGCGCTGTTTGAAATGGCAGTAACGCTGCGCAACATGCACACCCGCCAGCAACTTGCTTTACTATGAGTTCGTCTGCATGAAACAAACTACCGTCTATGCCTTGTTGTCCATATTCATTCACTAATATGGCCCAACGTTCATTACGAGGTTTATGCTTGATTAAGTGCTGAATACAGCTGGTTTTACCAACGCCTAAAAATCCAGTGATAATATGCACATCAATAAGTGGAGAATCAGTAACTAAGATACATCACCTACCAGCTTTCAATATTGTATTTTTGCAATATTTGTTTAAACCGGCCTGACTTTTTTAATTGCGGCAATGTTTTATTCATAATCTCTATAAACTTTTTTGTGCGTGTGGCGTTAGGACTACAAGCAATATACATTGGTTCACCTTGTTGAGTATCCCCTGCACTGATGACTTGATCACTTAGATTCATATCCATTAATTTTGCCACCATCACATAATGACTCTCAATGGTGGTATCAATACGACCTGATAATAGTTTTCTAATATTGATTTCTAGTGCGCCATCCCCTTTAGCACTTTGAACATTCATTTTTACAAATACCTCATCTAATGCCTTACCATAAGAATAATCATTAATTATGCCCACTTTTCGATTTATTAAGTCCTTCGTATCACCCTTGTATCGCCAGTTATCTTTTGCAAACTTATAAAAAGAGATTTTATCAACACCCCAATGCTCGCTGGTAAATAAAAAATCAGGCGTATCCGATTTATAAGCACCCACCACACAATCATTTCGCCCTAATCTAGTTTCTTGTATCGCGCGAGACCAAGGCATTAATCGATAATCAACTGTGATACCATGAGGCTCAAAAATCGCTTTGGCCAAATCAATCATGTAACCGGGTTTATCACTCTTAGGATCACCATTCATGGGATACCAGTAATCCGCACGAATCGATAACGTTTGTGCCTGAAGCGGCATTGCAAACACGCAATAAACCAATATAACCCACAAAAATCGGTAAATATTCAAATGACCTCCTTTAAATAATACCTTCGCTTAAACCGATGGCCATGCCTTGTGCTAAATCTTCGCAGTCTGTCATAAACTCATCTTTCCAAGGCCCTTTACACACAACAATGTCTTGCACCCAACGCCAGCGCAGCCCGGTCAAAATGCTCTGTAATGCACGGCATGTGCCTGTGCCGTCATGACCCGCCCGAACAATGGCGGCCACTGGCAGCCCTTGTTTTAACTCTAAGCATGGGTAATAGATACGATCAAAAAAATCTTTTAGAGCACCACTCATATATCCCAAATTCTCAGTGGTCCCTAATATAATAGCATCGCTATCCAGCACATCTTGCGCAGTGGCATCCAGTGGCGCTTTCACACTAAGGGTTAGGTTTGATAAAGACAATCCGTGTATTGCACTCACCATCGCATCAACCATTGCCTGAGTATTTGGCGAGGGTGTATGGAACACCAATAATAATGTTTTCATTTAGCGTCCTTTACTCAGCTTATGGCATAAGTATAAATGAAAGGTACAATGATGCCTCCTTTGAAAGGAAACCAATATGAGCCCCCATACATTCACGATTGATCATCAGGTTGAACAAAGCCGTTTTGTTATTCCTGTGGCAGATGATACCGCTGTGCTTGAGTATCAAGTATTGGACAACAACCGATTGGATTTTACTCGTACCTATGTCCCCCCTCGCCACCGTGGACAAGGGCATGCAGAGGCTTTGGTACATGCAGGGCTTACTTGGGCGAAAAGCAAAGGCTATGCATTACAGGCAAGCTGCTGGTATGTGGATAAGTTTTTAACAAAAGATAGCAAATAACATGAGCTGGTTTGTATACATGCTCAAATGTGCTGACGATACCCTGTATACAGGCGTGACAACGAATATTGAGCGCCGTCTAAATGAGCATAACCACTGCCCTCGCAAAGGGGCCAAGTACACAAAAGTAAGAAGGCCCGTGCGCTTAGCCTATCAAGAATCACAAGCGTGCCGCTCAAGTGCTTGCAAACGAGAAGCCGCCATCAAGAAGCTGTCTCGCGCACAAAAACTCGATCTCATCTCACATTCAACACCAGCTTAACCGAATGCTATTTTGCTTTAACCAAGCTTGCTGCTGTTTATAATCAGGGCAATGGCGTGCGACCAACTGCCAAAATGCTTGGCTGTGGTTAGGGTGCTGTAAATGGCAAACTTCATGGCAAATTAAGTAATCAATGACCCCTACAGGCGCGCCCATAATCAGCCAATTATATTGGATATCACCTTTTGAGGTGCAATGACCCCACTTGGTTTTTGTACGGCGGAATTTCACCTGCGTAAGCTTATGCTCTAACCCGTATTGTTTGGCTAATGCCTTGGTGCGCGGCACCATATAAGCGCTCGCCTGTAGCTTAAAAAAGCGCTCAAGAGCAGGTTGCATTGTTTCAGCGTCTTGTGCGCCAACAATAAGAGTCCCCTCTTTAAGGGTAACGCCACGCGGCCCAACATTGAGGCTTAGCACACATGGCTCGCCCAACCATAACAACGGCTCACCCTGTGCAAGAGTCGGCCGCTGTTGTTGGCTTTTGGCTTGTTCTGCCAATTTATTATTCACCCAAGCTTGCTTACTATGCAGGAACTCAATGGCCCATTGATCGGCCACAAAGTGAGGTATCCGCACTTCGACTTTACCTGCACGCACATGAATCGCGGCACTTTTGCGTTTAGAGCGCACGATATCATAGGAGAAACCCATCTGAGTGAGGCAGCTTAGACTCATTCATTAACCACGTATGTTTTGCCCCGTAGCGGGTTTAATATTTCTTCTAGGCCATTGATTTTAACTTCTAAACATAACCCTAATAGCATACCTAAACGGCCCTGCGGGAACCCCTTGTGCTGAAACCATAATAAGTATTCTTCTGGTAAATCCACTAATACTCGACCCTGATATTTACCAAACGGCATGGGCATATTGGCAAGGGCTAATAAATCTTTTTGATCAAACATGTGTACTCCTCTTTCGCCAGTCTAACACGGCACATTGGCTCGCCCAATCTGCCCTTGTCTTCGTGCCGCTATCATACTACATTAGATAAAACTAATATTAATAAGGGCACACGCATGGCCATCACAAAAGATGATCTACTCAACGACGCACGTCAAAACCTTCACATCATCGATGCTCAAGCAGCTGAAAGCTTAATCACCAGTGGCGCAACGATGCTAGACGTGCGCGAACCCAGTGAATTTGACATGGGCCACTTACCACAAGCGGTGCATATCCCAAGAGGGTTACTTGAGTTCATGGTGGGTAATCACCCTGCTCTACAAGATTTTAAACAGCCCATTATGGTCTATTGTAAAAATGGAGGACGCTCAACGTTGGCCGCAGACCTATTACAAAAAATGGGATTTGAGAATATTCACATGCTGCAAGGCGGCTTCGATAACTGGAGCGGCACCGTTCATAAAGTTGAAGTGTCCAGCAATCAATACCCAGGCTAAATCCATTTACACAAAGGAGTCATCATGAGTGAGCATACCGCCAGTATTGCATGGCATAAACAAGGGGAGTTTAGTCATGAGGGTTTTGAGCGCAGCCATCATGCACTCATCTCTGGTCACACCGTGCCCATGTCAGGTGCCAACACACCTGCCTTCATCGACCCCGAGCAAATGCTGGCAGCGAGTCTTGCCAGTTGCCACATGCAAACGTTCTTGGCGCTAGCAGCAAAGAAGCGCCTGCACGTTGAACGCTATGAAGATACCGCCACCGCAAAAGTCGAAACCAATACTGAGGGTAAGCAGTATGTGAGTGAAGTGTCTTTACACCCTAAAGTTGTATTCATTGGGGATAAAAAGCCCTCACAAGAAGACATAGAGAAAATGCATCAAAAGGCTCATGACCACTGCTTTATTAGTAATTCACTACTGTCTAAAACGATTATCGAGCCACTGTTTTAGTGATCAATCGATTGATAATTTGATTGCAATAAAACTCACAGCCAGCCAACCCTTCATCTGGTTGGCGCTCTTATACTAGCCTCTGGCCTCACAACCAGATATCAGTCTATGTCTCCGCATAACTGAGGTTCATCAACTATACTCATATTAAAATCCAACAGGACCTGATCATGTCAATTAGCGATCAAATACAGAATTACTATGAAAATAAAGTGGTTGATGCCATCAGCCGCATTGCTCAGCCTAAGGGTTATAGTCAAGAGCAGCTCATCGACCTTGCCTGTCTTGCATTAAATAACCTTCCCACCCGCTACTATCGCCATGAGGTGGATCTGGCATTTTATATGTCGGCACAGGAACACATTGAAATTGATGAGCGCGTCGAAAAGTCGGTGTTTAATGCCATTGATTACTTAGAAAAGAATAAGTAAAAGAACAACTAGTTAAGCTTTACTGCGTTCTGCTCTTGCTGATACTGCTGCAACTTACGTTGCAATAACGCTTCTAGACGCGGTGTCCCGATAGCCCGCTTATTACCGGTTCCCCATTTAAAGAAGCTAGCCTGTAAAGCATCAAAAATGACAGGCGCTAAAGAGACTCTCTCTTTTAAGATAATGAATTCAGTGGAGGCCGGCGCATCCAGTTTCTCTATAATCTTTAATTGGCTATCACGCACTACTTGATTTAAAGAAAACCAATATTCCTCAATGACAACCGCGGCATCGCCTTCGCCCTTAAGTAAAGACAAAATCATGCTGTCATAAAAGCTGCGTTGATCAAAATGAATATGGCCTAACAGGTTCAATTCATCCACATGCTGTAAAAAAGAACTTCCACTTGCCGATAGCGGGCTATTCACAAATACATCTTTCCCTATTAAGTCGCCTAAGCCTGTTAACGGGCTTTTTTTATGGGCTATCAAATAGATTTGCCTCGGGCCTTTGATTATTTGGGATGCCACTACAGAATAGTTCAGCTGTTTTAATACGTTGAAATATGGGCCGGGCACAATGGCAAGGGTGTGTTTGCGTTGAAATAACGCAATAAGAAACTCATCAAAATTTCTTTGAATACTGTATTTCACCTCGCAGCCGGATTCTTTACGCAGCTTAAGATGAAAATCACCAAAGAATTTTTCAACCACTAACAAGCTTACAAATGGTGCATAATTAATGGTTATTGGCTGTGAGCACGCCAATATGTACGAAGAAAAGCTTAGAGATAAAAAGAGAATAAGTACTCGCATGAGAACCCTCGCTGCAAGTACTGAGTATAGGCTTTGTTTATAGAATGACTATCAACACCAGCCTAATAGCGAAAAGCAAAGTTTATATTATAAAAGTTGATACCGTTATTAGGTAGCTTGATACTGTTATTCGAATAATGCTGAAGCTGAACGGTCCAGGTGGATTGAGGCGTAAAATATCCACCAAATGCCAAAGAGTTAGAGAACTGGAAATTCGTGCTTAGCTGGCGATCATTAATTTGATTGCGTGATAAAACAGATGCACCAACAGAGGTCTCAACAAAGCTTATAATATTGGAATAAGACCAATTCAACCGAAAAACAGGAATAAACTCTAAGCCATTCACCACACCTTCTTGTCCGTCTACGATTGTACTTTGCCAATAATTGTACGCAAACAAGTAGTAATGGGTGATGTCGGCACCGGCTAGTTGCCCCATGACTTTATCTTGATGCCACCGAAAACCAAATTTCACCCCACCAACATCGGTTGATGACATAGGGGTTATACTAAATTCGTCTGCGTCTAATGGGTTATTGGCAATGGTCAGCATTAAACTGGTGATCATGGCGGTACGCCAACCCCAAGTCTCTTTGCTGTCATTTTCAAGGGTTTTCCCATCTTCCGCGAAGGTGAATTGCGCACTTAAAAACATAAAAAGTAATACAAGAATACGAACCATGGTGCCTTCCATGTATAGAGCTAATCAAACATTGAAATAGGCAAAGTTTGAGTCAGCAAAATTAATCGCCATATTCTACTGCTTCAGCGCAATATGACTAGTACTCAATAATGCAACAAAGCATTCCGAGTGCGTCCCTGATAAAAAATGAATAGTATCACAAGCCACTTATCATGGTGGTATGGAAACTATAGCTGATAAAAAATACTTAGACCTAGCGTAGACTCGCCAGTTTGAACAACACTGGCCTCGTCTAATTTAGACGAGGCCATCATAAACCTAAGGTTTTAGGTTTAGGGTTGTCAGTGTATCTTCACGCACTCGATTGAGTAACTCGGCATCATCAATTAGTGACTCGCCATAAGATGGGATCATGACTTTAAGCCTTTCTTTCCACTCATGATTCTCTAAACGATCCGAGAAACAACGCTCAATCACGTCAATCATTGCGTGTACTGCGGTGGATGCTCCAGGTGATGCGCCTAGCAAAGACGCCAGAGAGCCATCTTCAGCCGCCACAATTTCAGTACCAAATTCTAACTTCCCGCCACCATTGGCATCTTTTTTAATAATCTGTACGCGCTGACCCGCATCCGCTAACGTCCAATTTTCATTCTTAGCTTTTGGAAAGTAATTGCGTAACGCACTCATGCGAGAACTGTTGGACTGAAACACTTCACTAATAAGATACTTGGTTAAATCCATATTATTCATACCGACTGACATCATCGGTTTTAAATTATTACCGCGAATCGAAGACGGTAAATCCAGAATCGACCCTTTCTTCAAAAACTTAGTGGTAAAGCCCGCAAACGGGCCAAACAATAATGCTTTTTTACCGTTGATCACACGAGTATCAAGGTGGGGCACGGACATTGGTGGCGCACCAATCGCCGCTTTACCATACACTTTTGCATGATGTTGCTTCGCCACTTCAGTATCACTGCACACTAGCCATTGACCACTAACAGGAAAGCCGCCATAGCCTTCGCTTTCTGGAATGTCCGATTTTTGTAATAACGGTAACGCTCCGCCACCTGCGCCTAAAAATACAAAGTTAGAGCGAATGCGGCTTTGTTTACCACTCTCGCGATCTTCCACAATGACCGACCAGCCACCTTGGCTTGAACGCTGCAGGTCTTCAACATCATGGTTTAAGATTAATTCGAAATCTTCTTGTTCAACTAGATGTGCCATCATGTAGCGGGCAAGGGAACCGAAGTCCACATCTGAACCATGAGGCATAAATGTCGCGGCAACCGGTTCTTTTGGATCACGGCCTTTCATGATGAGTGGCATCCATTGCAAAAGTTGCTCAGGATCTTCGCTGTACTGCATCCCTTTAAACAAATGATGAGCGCTCATTAGCTCAAAACGTTTTTTCAGAAATTGAACATTTTCTTCGCCCCACACAAAGCTTAAGTGAGGTGTGCGATTAATAAATTCTTGAGGATTGGGTAACACGGAAGTTTTAACAAGGTGGCTCCAAAACTGCAACGACAACTCAAACATAGAGTTAATCATTAACGCTTTAGAGATATTTACATTCCCCTCATCATCTTGCGGGGTGTAATTTAATTCGCAGTAAGCCGCGTGGCCAGTACCTGCATTATTCCAACCATCGGTACTTTCTTTTGCGACGCTTTTTAAACGCTCTACCACACATATTTTTAAAGATGGGTCTAGTTGTTTGAGGATCATGGCAAGCGTGCTACTCATAGCACCTGCACCGACCAGTAAGACATCTACCGTTTTGACTGTCATCGTTTCCACGCTCTACTTTTAATAAAAACTGGCCCGCTACCTGCGCTGCTTTGCACCTTTACTTTTTGTAAAAGTAATCGGTAGGGCTGCAGTGATGTCTGATAACAACACGGCTGAATTTGAAGGCGTATCATAACAAAAAGCCCAATAAATGGGTCTTTTTGTAAACAATTGTTTATCCAACTACCTAAGTAAAGCGTAGACGATTTTAAGCACTGATAAAGTGCCTAAATATAATTAACTGCCCAGGTAACGAACGTTTACTCGCTGGGTCATCTGACAAAATAATTCATAAGAAATTGTATCGCAGTGTTTGGCGACCACATCGGCACTTAAGCCTGTGCCCCACAGGGTGACCGTTTCACCTAATGACACATCCATACCAGTAACATCTACTGTGATCATGTCCATAGAAACTCGCCCCGCAATCGGTCTGTGCTGGCCACGAATCAATACGGGGGTCCCGCTTTTAGCACTACGCGGGTACCCATCACCATAACCAATCGCCACAACCGCGATACGGCAA
>JAWUXY010000084.1:0-39888 GCA_034111105.1 Bermanella sp.
TTTACATCACAAACACATGGGCGAACTCATGGTTGGCCTGCTTTTATTGCAGGATATGATTGCGATTGTTGTATTACTTGTACTAGGAAGCGCCTCATCAGGTGGCGGCATTCAAGACTTTGCCCTTACTGCACTTGCCCTGCCTTTTCTTATTATTTTTTCTTATGTTTGCGTGAAATTTATTATCCTCCCTTTATTGGTCAAATTTGATTTATTCCACGAATATCTATTTTTAATGGCCATTGGCTGGTGCCTAGGCTTGGCTGAATTAGGTGCTTACTTAGGGCTTTCAAAAGAGATGGGCGCTTTTTTGGCGGGTATTACCTTAGCAACACACCCTGTAGCCCAATTTATGACCGAGAAATTAAAACCCATTCGCGACTTTTTCTTGGTGTTGTTTTTCTTCACATTAGGGGCGGGATTTAAACTGCATGTATTAGCGGATATTTGGCTTTACGCATTAATTTTAAGTGCGCTGGTATTGGCTATTAAGCCTATTACCTTTAAATTTTTACTGAGTCATCAGTCTGAAAACAATAATCTTTCTTGGGATATTGGTTTTCGCTTAGGGCAAATCAGTGAGTTTTCATTGCTCATTGCCTATCTAGCTATTGCTTCTAGTTTAATCGGTGAGAATGCAGCTCATACCATACAAGCGACAGCCGTCATTACCTTTATTGTTTCAACTTACATCGTGATATTTAACTATCCTAACCCCATCGCACCTTCTGGTAAGCTACGACGAGAATAGGGTTTCTAATTACGAATGCGCAAGAATAAATCGGCCAGTAATTGCACCTTTCAACATAGCCGACATGGTTTCAGCTAAATCAGCCTTTGCTATCTCTTTACATGAACCGACTAGCTCAGGTAGACGCCATTCTCCTGCAATTTTATTCCAAATATCTTGTTTGCGCGCTAAGGGCAACATCACTGAATCCACACCAAGTAAGCTAACATCCCTTAAAATAAACGGCAAAACCGTCGTATTTAAAGCCGGTGACGCCACCAATCCACAACATGCAACCGAGCCTTGGTAATCAATTGTTTTCAGAATACTGGCAAGCACATTACCACCCGCCACATCCACCGCACCTGAGTACGACGGTTTTAATAGTGGCCGCTTAGATTCGTCAATAAACGCATCTCTTAATATCACCTCTTGAGCGCCGATTGATTTTAAATAATCGGCCTGTTCCACCTTGGAAGTGAGAGCATGAACCTGATAACCAAGCTTAGCCAAAAGCATGACAGCAATGCTCCCAACACCACCCGTTGCACCAGAAACCAAAACAGGTTTTGTTTTAGGCAAATGATTAGAGATTAATTTATCAACGCACAACGCCGCTGTTAATCCGGCTGTCCCCCAGGCCATCGCTTCTTTCTCGGGCAGTGATAGTGGCAGTTTGATCACCCAAGCGCTCGACACCCGAATATATTCACCAAATCCACCTTTGGTGTTCATACCTAAGTCATAACCAGTAACGATAACTTTGGTGCCAGCTGGCAATTCAGCATTATGTGATTCAACAACTTCGCCAGTGGCGTCAATACCTGGGGTGTGCGGGAATGCCTGTGTCACACCTTTATTGCCGGAAAAAGATAACGCGTCTTTGTAGTTTACGGATGAATAATTCACTTTTATTAGAAGATCGCCTTCTGGCAAATCCTCGGTGTTAAGTGTGCAAATTTCACCACCAAACACACCCTCAGAATTTTCTGAAACAACTAACGCTTTATAATCCATCCGCTTCTCCCTTACATGTACCACTTATGAAACGCTATCTTATTAAGAGCCGTTTCAATTGATTGATTAAGTGCGCTTTGAGCACCCGCTCCTAAACGCTTCAGTAACGGTTTTTTCTGTTCACTTGAAAGCACATACACATCTGCTTCTTTGCAGCGCGATAATAAGTAATCATCACTGGTTGATACTACATCAACTAAGTTTTGCTTAAGCGCATCTTGGCCATACCAAACATCGCCATTGGCAACATGCTCGAGATCGACGGCTGGGCGGTGCTGATGAATAAAGTTTTTAAACAAAACGTGTACGTCAGCGAGATCTTCTCTGAATTTTTCACGGGCTTTATCCGTATTTTCACCAAATACCGTTAATGTGCGTTTATATTCACCGGCTGTGTGCACTTCAAAATCAATATCGTTCTTTTTAAGTAACTTATTGAAATTAGGCAGCTGTGCAATAACACCGATTGAACCAATAACCGCGAAAGGCGCCGCGATAATTTTATCTGCCACAACCGCCATCATGTAACCACCACTGGCAGCGACTTTATCGACACAGATAGTCAGTGGGATGCCTTGAGACTTGATTCGATCTAATTGTGAAGCCGCATAACCATATTGGTGAACCATGCCGCCACCGCTTTCAACATTTACAACAACCTCATCAACGTGATCTCCTAAACTTAATAGTGCCGTGATCTCTTCTTTTAGCTGCTCACTTTGGCTTGCTTTAATATCGCCATTAAAATTAAGCACATAGACTTTTTGACGAGTGGTCTCATCGTCGCTCTTGTCTTGTTTTTTCTGCTCTTTTTTAAGGGCTTTAAGCTGCTTTTTATCAAGTACTTTTTCTTGAAGTCTCGCTTTTAACTTTTCAAGTTTATCGTTTAAAAATTGTACACGTATTTTCTCAGGCTTTGATTTTTGGCCTGCACTTGCGATCAAGCCGATAATCATTGCAACAACTATTACAAATGTGATCGCTTTGGCTAAAAATAAGCCATAATCAGATAAAAATTCCACACTACTTCCTTAACTATTGGGGTTTTGCTAAGTGTAACGACTCTAAATCTATGAGACTAGCTTTGCCGTATAAAACATATCAGCGTTATTCCGAGAAATTCAAACAATCGTATGATTAACTATTGACACCTACAACCACCTTGCTTAGTCTGACAATGTCTGTAAACACTCAGATGCGCTTGCCAGTTAAATTCGAGCAAGCTTCTTTCTTACATTTTACAAAGGATAACGATATGACTTCAGTTGCTGACATCATTGAACAAATGAAAGCGAAATTTAATGCTGATGCTGCTGCTGGCATGGAAAACGTATTCCAATTCAGCATCGAAGATGGTGATGATTTTTTCGTTGCTGTTAATGACGGCAACTTCGAAATCGGTAACGGTACGCACGACGACCCATCTGTCACTCTAATCATGACTACTGAGACTCTAGTTGGTATCATGACTGGCGAAACTGACGGTATGCAAGCGTTCATGGCTGGTCAGCTACGTGCTGAAGGCGACATGATGCTAGCAACTAAACTTGGTGAATTGTTCCCACAATAATCCAATTTAGTACACGCATTAAAAAAGGGGCTTAGGCCCCTTTTTTAATGCGTGAAGAAAATCACGACTACCACTTATTGAGCGCCTGCTTTGCTTGCTCGTTAACCGCTTGAGCATCTAGCCCATCATGAAACAGTCTGACTTGATAGATTGCACCATTTGCCATTGGCATGTACGTGGCAGAACCATACTTTGCCTGTACAAAACTCAGCCACTTTTTATTCGCAATCCAAGGCCATGTATCCACAAATTGTGACCCTAACAGGTCGTAGGCATTATCCGTTGATTGGTTTTCCTGCTCTAATGACAAAAAACGCCCAGATAAACGATCAAGCTTATAAGACGGCAAGTCACCATCGAACCAAGAGGCGACCTTAATTAAGCGCACATCTAATTGCCATTGATCACCCTCAAGCTTATAAAATTGAATATTCTTGTGGCGACCAACTAATTCAACATCAAACTCTTGCGGACCAACCTCAACAAAACGCAAAGTGGCAATCACCTGCCCCTCTTCTACGGTCGAATAGTGCAATAAATTAAACGCGACTATTGCGCTCATGGCGGTGCCGAATACGGCTACAAAACCCATACTGCCGCGCAACCACTTCATAAACCAATTTCGTGAAATTAACGTCTTACCTGCCACATAAAGCAGTATTAGAGCGATAACAACGAGTCCTGCGATTAAAATATAAACGCCCATCAAGCAACCTTATAGCCAAGCTGTGCAATGCTCTTAATTGCCAAAGACAGAATATCTTTTGCTGACACATCTGACTGGGACACTGTTTCGATATAATACTCGATACTGGTTAAAACATCGGCAAGCACTTCTAGGCGTGCTTCATCCGCAGCGGCATCTGTGTTGAGCACACGCTCATTTAAGTAGCGCATCGACATGCTAATGATTTCGGCGCACTGTGTTTCGTTAAGAAAGATCAGCGCACCCTTAACGCCTGTCAAAGCCTGTCCAATATTTGCCAAGTGCAACTTATCGTTACTTTCAACAAAAGCCGCTACCGCTCTTTTGGATATGGCTAACCCAGAATGAATTTCATCAAATAAAACAATACGGGCCTCAAAGTAGTGACCAGCTCCGATTATTTCTTGTTGTTCTTTTGCGTCTAATGGTTGGCGACCAAATTTACTACTGGCAAGCTCAACTTCTAACAAGGCATCCGCAATGCCAGCTAGAGCAATGACTTTTTCTTCTTTGGATAGCTTTTCAAGCGCTATCACATTCTGTAGCTGCCCTTCAATTCGCTGGCCTAAAGAATCTTGGTTTATCACCTTCAGAACATTAGACATACGCTGAAGTCTGACCGTTAATTCTTCAAAATCAATATCGGTCAGTGCATCGCGTTCAGCTAAATCAAGGGCTTCTTTTACACTATTAATTTCTTCTTTAAAGGCCTTAGCCAAGGTATCAAAAGATCCAATATCAGGACCTGACAACAACTTGCGCTCAACTTTAAGCTGCTCTTCAGTTACATGCGACCGAATCGCATAAGCGCGCTTAACATCGGCAACTAAACCGCTTTTTTGAGTGGACAAACTGACGATATGCAATAAGTCTTTATGCAGTTCATTTGCCGTTTGACTGGTAAATACCTTTACACCACTTTTAATCATGGTGCGCATTAAAATATCAACTCTGGCAAACAACATACGTCTTGCTAGCGTTAAGTCGTATTTGTCGCCAGCCATCGCATTTAACGCAGCTAAAGACGACCACCAAAATGGCCACGCCATTGTCCCTCTCAAACCGCGCTCAAGTAACACTAAAGAGCGCTGAATAAGCTTGAAACCAACAATAGGGTTTTGATCTTTCAATACTCGTAACAAGCCTGCCTGAAACATCAAGCGTATACGGGGTAAATGCGGTTTTACATTGAAGTTAAGTTTATCAACGGCGGGTAATTTAGGGCGCAGGTTAACATTAAAAAAGTGTGATTCCGTAATCGGGCGATGGCCACCAACCTTACGAACTTGGTTTATGGTCGGCACAAGCAAAATTGGGTGATCCACCTCTTGCTCTAGCAAAACATTAATATATTGGGTAAGACTGACTAACGATTGACCTAAAGCGTCAAATTTAATCGTTTGTTTGACGGCGCCATCACCAATAAGCGACAACATCTCTGTGGCTAACGCATCAGCACCAGAAAGCTCGAGTAACTTAAATGTCCCCCGAGCAAGATTAACCTCGTCGGCAAATAATTTAAGATGAGCGGCATCTAAGCTTTCACTATATCGTGAGAGATAGTTATCCGCTTTTTGTAGGGTCGTTTCCAGTTGTTTTAGAACAAGACCAATTGAAACACTAATATTAGAAACTTGATTCATCTGAGCCTAATTACTCATGGCACGTAAGTGCTTTTTTATAATAGTTATCATTTGCGTGATTTTATCCTTAAATGAGAGGCAAATCATTGATTCAATTCACGAACCAAAGCTACTTATCCCACTGAACCTTCTCACACTTCCCAGACAGCATCTCTAAAAATGCCTTGTGGCTTTCCAGTTCATCAGCGCTTGTGCCATAAATTGGCAAATTAGCTGCAATTGAAGGATCGACCACCAAGCTCTTCAGAATTTCTTGTTCTGAAGGCTGATCATTTTTATCCTCCTGGCTGTCTAATGTCAAAGCGGTTTGACCACCGGTCATTAACAAATAGACGTCCGCTAGGATTTCAGAATCGAGTAATGCGCCGTGTAATTCACGATGGCTATTATCAATTCCGTAACGACGACATAGTGCATCTAAGCTATTACGTTGACCAGGGTGCATCTGCCTTGCAAGCTTTAGCGTATCCAAAACCGTGCAAATATCAATCGTCTTTGGATAACCGCTTAAATTTCCAAATTCACGATCCATGAACCCCACGTCAAATGGCGCATTATGTATAACAAGCTGTGCACCTTTAATGAACGATATAAAATCGTCCGCTATTTCTGAAAAAAGAGGCTTATCCACTAAAAACTCATCGGTAATACCGTGAACTTCCATTGCCTCGGGGTCAACTAAGCGCTGCGGGTTAACATACTGGTGATAGTGTCTACCCGTGAATTTGCGATTGATTATCTCGACGCAACCAATTTCGATGATCTTATGGCCTTCGCCGATGCCCGTCGTTTCAGTATCTAAAACTATTTGTCGCATGATGCACCTTTTAGTAACTGTTCAACGCCTTTGTTGGCTAATTGATCAGCTCGCTCATTTCCTTCATGCCCTGAATGCCCCTTAACCCAATGCCAATTAATGGTATGAGTGGCGATGGCCTTATCTAAGCGCATCCATAAATCTTGGTTTTTTACTGGCTGTTTAGCGGCCGTCTTCCAGCCTCTTTTTTTCCAGTTTGTCATCCATTCAAGCACGCCTTTTCTTAGGTATTCACTATCTGTGGTGAGCTCAACCTGACATGGGCGCGTTAGAAGCTCTAGACTCGCGATAGCCGCCATGAGCTCCATACGGTTATTCGTGGTATCAAATTCACCACCGAATAACTCCTTCTCTTTGCTGCCAAACCGCAGCCATGCACCCCAACCACCAGGACCAGGATTCCCTTTACAGGCACCATCTGTATATATTTCAACGACTTGAGACACTTATACCTCTTGTACTCGGGGTTGCGACCGGAATACGCCGGCCGCCCAAAGCCCGCCATTGTGGCCGAATTGGGGTTCTTCCTGCAACCAGTTTACGTGCCAGCAGCACATACACACCAGCCCCTGGTAGGCCAATGTAGCGTAAAAGACGGTCTATCTGTTTAGATACCTTCGGAAAATATCTCAAAACCACAGGCGGGAAGTATTGAAGCTCAGATACTTGCTCGACTCTAAATCCGAGTAATGTCATCCAATCTAAGAGACGTGATTGTGAAATGTAACTGCCTTTTGGTGCCAAGCTATAACGAGATAAAAGCCTACTGAGCCCCCAAGTACTGTATGGGTTAAACCCTACAATAACTAAATAGCCATTAGGTACAACAATTCGCGAAGCTTCACGCAGGCACTGGTGAGCAGCCGCTCCACGGTCAAAGATATGGTGAGCCACTACGCAGTCGACGCTATTGTCCCTAAACGGGAGCGCCTCATAATCAACCACTAGCTGGTTATTTTGACGATGAGACGCAAAAAAGTGGTGGCGTAGCGAGGTTGATTTCACGACGGATTGATTAAACGCACTAAGCTGCAATAAATAGTGACCGTACAAGTCAGGCATCATTCGCTCGATTGCTTCAACCTCTAATGCCCAAAGATTCTGGGCCACTTTTGTGTCTTGCCAGTCACTTTCCATATTCAAATCCATGAGACAGCTTACCCATTTAAACAAAACCCAGCTTGACCCAATACCGTGGTATTCATACACTGCCCGCTCATTTTCATATCGGTATTTCCAATTGTTTTCACGTATCATTTTAATATTAGGCGGCTCTTTAATACTAAGCGCCTGTAATTTAATCAAGCCAAATTCCAGCGAAACCTCAGATTACCAAGCGCCTAGCTTATTAATTGAGCAATCTGAATACATTCTAAACAATGACAATGCAGCTGATAACGCGCCCGAAGAAGTGGCTACAGAACAAGATAACTTAGATTTATGGCAAAGGGTACGAAACCAATACCAATTAGACAGCGAGCTTGAAAACGCCCCCATTACGGCGCAGTTAAATTGGTTCAAAAAGCATCAATCTTATATAAACAGAGTATCACTACGAGCCGAGCGCTATCTTTTCTTCATCATGGAGCAAATTGATGTCCGTGATATGCCTGGTGAGATTGCCCTTTTACCCGTTGTTGAAAGCGCATTTGACCCATTTGCGTACAGCCATGGGCGCGCAGCGGGCGTTTGGCAGTTTATTCCCAGTACCGGCCATGTATATGGTTTAAACCAAAGCTGGTGGTACGATGGCCGTCGTGATATTCGTCGATCAACTATTGGCGCGCTTACGTTTTTAAAAGGTCTGTCTCGTGAATTCAAAGGGGATTGGATGCTGGCATTAGCCGCCTACAACTCAGGTGCCGGTACCGTCAGAAAAGCCATACGTAAAAACAAGCGCAAAGGCCTCCCTACTGACTTTTGGTCGCTTTCACTGCCAAAAGAAACCCGTGATTACGTTCCTAAGCTAATCGCTTTAGCAAAATTAATCGCCGAGCCTGAAAAACACGGAATCACCCTGCCCTTTATCGAGAATAAACCGTACTTCGCCGTTGTAAATACGGGCAGCCAAATGGATTTAAGCCAAGCCGCGATTATGGCGGGCGTCGAACTTGAAGAGATTTACAAATTAAATCCACAATATAATCAATGGGCTACCAGCCCAAATGGGCCCCATGAAATACTCGTTCCTGTTGAAAATAAAGAACAAATCGAACAACAATTAGCCGAAATAAAACCCCACCAACGCATTAAGTGGCAGCGCTATAAAGTTGCCAGTGGTGATTCTTTAATTTCCATCGCAAAAAAATACCACACAACACCTGATGCGCTAAAACAAGTAAACCCAATTCAAGGTAGCTTACTGCATATTGGCGATATGTTGCTCATACCCACAGCCTTTAATAATTTATCCAGCTACACCTATAGCGCTAAAAATCGTAAAAATGTAAAACAGAATAAAGCGAGGGGCCCAAAAGGGACATCTAAAATTAGCCATCGCGTTCAAAACGGCGATAGCTTTTGGAGCTTATCAAAGCAACACAAAGTGCCAGTGAGAAGTATTGCAAAATGGAATGGCATGGCCCCTAAAGATCCGCTAATGCCTGGCCAGAAATTAATCATCTGGTCTAAAACAGAAAATGGTTGGGGCAAGCAAAACCGAGAAATCATTCGTAAAGTGCGCTATCGAGTACGCAATGGTGACAGCCTGCATAGGATTGCCAATAAATTTAATGTAAATGTAAAAGACATACAGCGCTGGAATCAGATTAAAAACAGAAAATATCTGCAACCGGGCGATGAACTGATTTTATATGTGGATGTCACACAGTCTGGCTAATTTGCGTCTTTGTCTTAGTACAAGGGATCTGTTAACTTATCCTTACTCATAACAATAAGAATCGAGCATGCAAAGCTACTTTTTACAGCGGTTGTTGCTAATTATCCCGACCTTTATCGGGATTACATTATTAGTATTTACGTTAACTCGCCTAGTACCAGGCGGGCCAATAGAGCGCATGCTTGCCGAAGCTCAATTTTCAAATTCTGCAACTTCATCAAGTGCGAATGGCTTCGGCTCCCAAAGCCTCAGTGAAGACCAACTCGATCAACTTAAAGCGTATTATGGTTTCGATAAACCCATAATCACGAGCTATTTTGACTGGCTCTGGAAAATCCTTACGCTTGATTTAGGTGAGTCCACACGATACGGCGAACCCGTTTGGGATAGCATTAAAGATCGCCTGCCTATTTCGATTTTTTATGGTGTGACCACCATGATACTCACCTATTTGATATGCATTCCTTTAGGTATTGTAAAAGCCATCAAACACGGCACCCCCTTTGACCATGTTTCATCTGCATTTATATTTATCAGTTATGCCGTGCCCGGTTATGTGATTGGCATTGCGTGTATTGCTTATTTTGCGGTTCACCTTGAATGGTTTCCACTGGGTGGATTTGTCAGCGACGAATTTGAATATTTATCCACCTGGGAACAAATGAAAGACGTTTTCAATCACGCCGCATTACCGCTTGTTGCCTACATGATGGGATCATTTGCTGTCATGACATTTATGATGAAAAACGCATTAATGGAAAACCTAGCCGCCGATTATGTGCGCACAGCCACTGCAAAAGGCTTTAGCTTTAAACAAGCAGTGAAACGCCACGCATTAAGAAACAGCTTGATTCCCTTGGCCACACACTTTGGCCAAAACATTGGTGTGATATTGGGCGGATCATTTTTAATTGAGAAAATATTTAACATTGATGGCATTGGCCTGCTTGGCTATGAAGCATTAGTCGAAAGAGATTACCCTGTGGTAATGGGAATTCTGGTCATATCAGCGGTACTGTATTTAATTGGCAATATACTCAGTGATATATGTGTGGCATGGGCAGACCCTAGAATTCGTTTCGGGGAGAGTAAATAATGTTTTCTCCTCAAGCTAAACGCAGATGGCAACGCTTTAAATCCATAAAACGCGGCTATTACTCTTTTATAGTGATTTGCATATTAATCGTTGCCAGTTTATTTGCTGAGATTTGGGTTAATAATCGCCCTGTCATTATTCACTACAACGACACACTCTACTTTCCAAGCTATGGAGACATACTACCAGGCAGCACATTTGGCCTTGATTACAGTTGGGAAACCAATTATCGAGAACTTAACCAGCATTTCACCGAAAACCCCGACGCTGGAAACTGGATGGTAAACGCCCTTGTTCCGTACAATCCGTTTGAGAATCATTTTATTGAAGGCGAGTACCCGCCTTATTCACCCTCAGCTGAACACAAACATTACCTAGGCACAGACATGGCTGGTCGTGATATTTTGTCGCGCATTGTTTATGGCTTTAGAATTGCCATTTTATTTTCGCTGTTTCTACTGGTTATTACTTATTTAATTGGCATTTTTATCGGCGCGCTCATGGGATTTTTAGGCGGCGCCTTTGATCTTGTTTTTCAGCGGGTAATAGAAATTTTATCCAATGTCCCTATTCTATATATCATCATGATTGTCGCGTCGATTATTACTCCCAGTTTCTGGACACTTGCTCTTATGCTAGGCGCATTCAGCTGGATGGGCTTGACTTGGTATATGCGCACAGAAACCTATCGAGAAAATACACGCGAATATGTATTGGCTGCACGATCAATTGGCGCTTCGAACTGGCGCATCATGTTTAAGCACATTTTGCCTAATTCCGTTTCAATTTTAATTACGTTTTTTCCTTTTTCAGTTGTTGGTGGCATCACGGCACTTACCAGCTTAGATTATCTTGGCTTTGGCTTGCCAGCACCTACTCCAAGTTGGGGAGAATTACTCCAACAAGGCACTAATAATTTAGATTACCAATGGATTGCGGCTTCTGCAGTCATTGCCCTTACCATTGTATTAACACTGGTTACATTTGTTGGTGAGGCCGTTAGAGAAGCCTTTGATCCTAAAAAATATTCCTACTTTAGTTGAGAAACAAATCATGAAAATAATAAAAAGCGTTTTCATTCTTTGCTGCTTACTGGCAAGCCATCATTTATTCGCACAAAGTAACACACTGCCCACTGACTTAAAGTGGCTCATAAACGATACTTCTGCGCCATGGGCTGAACCTAAAGCATTAAAAGGCGGTGTATTTACAACATTTATGCTCTCCTTTCCTCCCACACTTAGAACCGTCGGGCCTGATTCAAACAGCGGATTTCGTAACCACATTAACGCCAACCAATTAGGGCTTGTTGGGATGCACCCAAACACGCAGGAAATCATTCCTCAACTGGCTCAATCATGGGCCTATGGCAGCGATGGTAAGACGGTTTTCTACAAGCTAGACCCTGCAGCAAAATGGAGTGACGGCCAACCCGTTACGGCCGATGATTTTTTATTCACATTAGAATTTATGCGCTCACCTCACATCAACGCACCTTGGTATAACAATTATTACACCAAAGAAATTATTGATGTGAAAAAATACGACAATCACACCATATCCATCACGGGCGCTGTTGCACACCCTCAAGAAGATCTTCACTACTATTACGCTATCGGCCCTACACCCAAGCATTTTTATAAAGCCATCAATGAAACATGGGTCAAAGATCACAATTGGAAAATCGTACCTAATACTGGCCCCTATCAAATCAGCAAGATGAAAAAAGGCAAAGAAGTCGAATTTACTCGCAAGCAAAACTGGTGGGCAAAGGATTATCGATTTAATCTAGGTCGCTTCAATGTCGACAAAGTTGTAATAAAAGTTATACGCGATGTAAACATTGCTTATAGCCACTTTGAAAAAGGTAATTTAGATACATTCGCACTCATTCAACCTGAATTTTGGCACAACAAGGCCAAAGGAATGCTGTATGACAAAGGGTTTCTTGAAAAATATTTTTTCTTCAATGATGCCCCACGCTCAAGCTCTGGTTTTTTTCTAAATCAAGATCACCCAATATTAAAAGATAAAACCATTCGTTTAGCCCTTAATTACGCTCTTAATTTTGACAAAGTCATCAACACTGTATTGCGCGGTGACTATGAACGCTTACAAGCATTTCATACGGGTTACGGTGAATATTCTAATAATACAATCAAAGCGCGTAAGTTTAACTTAGATAAAGCCAATGAGCTTTTGGACAGCAGTGAATGGCAAGCACGCGGTGGCGATGGCATCCGAATCAATAACGGCCAGCGGTTAAGTCTTGATTTATCTTATGGGCGCAAAGAGCACAGTGAGCGTTGGTCGATTTTAAAACAAGACGCACTTAAGGCGGGCATTGAATTAAATTTGGTCCTGCAAGATTCCTCGTCGCATTATAAGACCATCATGCAAAAGCAACATCAAATAACCTCTTTAGCTTGGAGCACAAGTTTCCGCCCTGCATATTGGCAGCATTTTCACAGCGAGAACGCCCACAAGCCACAAACAAACAACGTCACCAATATGGATTCACCCGAGCTTGATGAAAAAATCATGCAATACCGCAGTGAAACAAACAAAAATAGTCGTATGAAACTGGCTCAAAATATTCAGCAAATGATTCATGATTCAGCCGCATTTATCCCTGACTTTAAAGTACCCTATACACGAGGCGCACACTGGCGCTGGATTAAATTCCCTAAAATTCCTGGCACTAAAACAAGTGACACGCTCTACTCTGCGTTTTCAAACGGCGGGCTTTTCTGGATTGATAGCGCAATTAAAATAGAAACCAAAACCGCCCGTAAAAGTAAAACACAATACCCGGTTGTCAATAAAATGTTCGAGCAATATCGAGCTAGCACACCATGAACAAGCCATTATTAAGTGTTGATAATCTTTGTGTCGAGTTTGAAACGGAACAAGGTGCACTCAATGTATTGGATCATGTGAGCTTTGACGTCCATCAAGGTAAAACATTGGGATTGGTGGGTGAGTCCGGGTGCGGCAAGAGTGTTACATCACTTGCTATTATGAAATTACTGCCTCAGCCAGCAGGCCGCATTCGATCAGGGCACATTTCTTTTAAAGAACAATCACTGTCAGATTTAGCCCCTAAAGCATTACAAAAAATTCGTGGCAATCGGATTGCTATGATTTTTCAGGAACCGATGACAGCCCTCAACCCTGTTAAAGCCATTGGCAAGCAAATATTAGAAGTATTTGAGCTACACCGGCCTGATTTAAGCAAAAAACAAATGCTACAAGAAACGATTGAGGTGCTTGATAAGGTCGGCATTCCTGACGCAAGCAAACGCATCACGGAATACCCTCACCAATTATCAGGGGGTATGCGTCAGCGTGTCATGATTGCAATGGCGCTTGCCTGCAAACCTGACTTATTAATTGCTGACGAACCCACCACCGCCTTAGACGTAACCATTCAAGCGCAAATATTAGATTTAATGCAATCACTGCAACAAGAATATGGTATGGGTATTTTATTTATTACCCATGATCTTGGTGTGATTGCTGAACTCTGTGATGATGTAGTGGTTATGTACGCTGGACGTGTTGCAGAAAAATGCAGCGTCAAAGAATTATTCAAAAACCCTAAACATCCTTACACAAAAGGACTTTTGAACTCGATTCCCAAACTCGATCAACCCAGTAAAAGCCGACTCAACACAATAGAAGGCCAAGTACCAACTCTGCAAAACATGCCACAAGGTTGTCGCTTTTATAATCGATGCCAATATAAACAAGATGACTGCAAAACACTCGACCACTCATTTATTCATCAGCAAGGCGACACATTTGTAAACTGCCTTCACTGGCAAGAGATTTAATATGCCACAAGAGCATGTATTAACCGTTAAAGGTTTATCTAAATTTTTCCCAACGGGCAAATCGAATTGGTTTAAGCCTAAACAGCAATTACGTGCCGTTGATAATGTGGACTTATACATCAAACCAGGGGAGACACTTGGGATTGTTGGCGAGTCTGGCTGCGGAAAAAGCACACTGGCAAAAACCATTGCTCGATTGTATGAACCAACCACAGGTGAAATACATTTCAAGCAAACCAATCTAACCGAGTTAAGCCAAAGACAACTTCGCCCACTTCGCCCCAAAGTCCAATATGTTTTTCAAGACCCTTATGAGTCATTAAACCCAAGACATACCATTGGTAGCACGCTGGAAGAACCATTTGTTATTCACACAAAACTAAACGCTCAAGAGCGAGCCGAAAAAGTAAAGCTGTTACTTGCACGTGTGGGCATGCCTGAGCACGCTATAAATAAATACCCCCATGAATTTTCTGGTGGACAACGTCAGCGCATCGGCATCGCTCGTGCAATTGCACTCGAACCCGAACTGTTAATTTGTGATGAGCCGGTGTCTGCACTTGATGTGTCGGTTCAATCACAAATTATAAACCTGTTAATCGACCTACAGCGTGAAATGAATTTGGCTATTTTATTTATTGCTCACGATTTAGCCGTAGTTAAGCATATATCGGATCGAATTAGCGTCATGTACTTAGGCTCCATTGTTGAATCTGCCGACAGTGAAATGCTTTTTAAAGCACCGCGACATCCTTATACGCAATTTTTGCTAGATGCCATTCCCACACCGGACCCTAATTCAAAAAGAAAAAAGAGAAGAATTTCAGGGGAGCTTCCCTCCCCCGTTTCACCACCACCAGGCTGCCACTTTAATACTCGCTGCCCAGAGGTGAAATCAGACTGCCACAATACAAGACCACAATTAATCGTTACAGACAGTCAAGACCACCAAGTGGCTTGCCACTATCATCAGCAATCTTTTGAAAATTGGGAGTCACCATGGGACTACTAAGTGGAAAAACCGCATTAATTGTCGGTATTGCCAGTAAAAAATCCATCGCCTATGGCATAGCAAAAAGTTTTCATGAGCAAGGTGCGCAATTGGCCTTCACTTATCAAAACGAAAAGTTAAAAAGCCGCGTCGAAGGTTTCGCTGAAGAATTTGGCAGCAGTCTTGTTTTTCCATGTGATGTCGCCAGCGATGTCGAAATAAACGATTTAAAAACAAGCGTGTGCCAACACTGGTCAACATTAGATGTACTCGTTCATTCTGTTGGTTATGCCCCTGGGCACGAACTAGAAGGCGATATGGTCGATGTGTCCACACGAGAGGGCTTTAAAATTGCCCATGACATCAGCAGTTATAGCTTCATTGCGTTAACGTCTGCATTCAAAGACACACTCAGTGAAACAGCATCGGTTTTAACGCTAACTTATCACGGCTCAACTCAAACACTGCCTAACTACAATGTCATGGGTATGGCTAAAGCGAGCCTTGAAGCCGGAGTACGCTACTTAGCAAGTAACTTGGGTCCTAGCGGCATTCGCGTAAATGCGATCAGTGCTGGCCCTATTCGAACGCTTGCTGCCTCAGGGATTAAAAGCTTTAGGAAAATGCTCAAAGACAATGCACAACGTGCACCTTTACGCCGTAATGTCACCATTGATGAAGTGGGCAATACTGCCATGTTTTTAGCGTCAGACTTATCAAGCGGCATCACAGGTGAGATTATGTACGTAGATGCAGGGTTTAATACCTGCGCTATATCATCAGCAGAAATGCTTGAGCAAGAATAATCAAAATAGCACTCATAAAAAAAGGGCCTAGAGGCCCTTTTTTTATGAGTGCAGAATCACTAATTAGTTTTTATCAATATCAGCACTATCAAGCTGATACTGGTAAAACGCTTTGTATTCATTGTATGACTTAGCACGACTTACTTTTTGAAGCTCATCATCACTTTGTGCCACTTCAACATCACGCTTAATGCTATCTAAACGAAGTAAAACCTGATTACCGCCACTGGTGCTAACGAGTTCAAATGACGGCTTGTCTTCATTGAATGGCAAAGCAAACGCTGCTGTAACAACCTTCGCATCCACACCCGTAAACTGACGAGTTTTATTGTTAACTGATACCCAAGACCCTGTGAACTCACCAGCATTTGCATTGGCTAACGCTTGCATGGCTTGCTCTTCAACTTGTTCAGTTGCTTTACGGTTTGTGAGCTGCGCCTTAATTTGTGCGCTTACGTCAGCTAAAGGCTTAGCCGTTGATTCTATGAATTCATTTAAATGAACAACAACAGCATGGCCATCATTTAATTCAATCACTTCACTGTTGGTGCCTTCATTTAAAACAACATCTGAGAATGCCACCATAACGACTTCACGATTTGCAGCAACACCTTTGCCACCCGCTTCTGAGAATGGACCTTCAGACTTAACCGTAAGACCCAATGACTGAGCTGGTACATCGATACTGTTAGACGAGAACGCTTCGTCTTTTAGTGTTTCAAGTGCTTCTAAATATTCAACCTGTACCGCTTCTTGACGAAGACTTGTTGCAATTGAATCTTTAAGCTCAGCAAAAGACGCAACTTCAGGTTGGCGCACGTCTAATAGTTTTATTAAATGCAAACCATCACGTGTTTCAACTACTTCAGATACTTGTTCTTTTTCAAGACTTGTAAGGGTTTGTGCAAAAGCATCTTCATAAATTTCATCAGTTGCAAACCCTAAATCACCACCAGCAAATTTTGACGTATCATCTTCTGAATATTCTTTAGCCAATTCTTCGAATGATTGCCCAGAAGCTAACTTGCCTTTAATTTCTGTCATGATTTTTTGAGCCGCTTCATCATTTGATAATAATAAGATGTGCGCTGCTCTGAATTCTTTTTTGCTTGCTGCTTGAGCTTCCATTTCACTATAACGCTCTGCAACTTCATCTTCATCAATCGAAACATTCTTAGCTAAGCTATCGCGCTTCAATTCGACATAATTAATGCTGACCTTATCTTGCGTCATAAACTGAGCGGTATTCTCTTCATAGTGCTTCGCAATATCGTCATCAGAAACTTGGATTGATTTTTTTGCATCAGCCAACAAGAATTCAACATAAGAGAAATTACGCTCTTGTGACTCAAGTTTAGCGGCTAACTTCGCCTCAAATGGTGTTGCAAAACTGGTACCCTGCCAAGCATTCTGCGCTTGCTGAGTCGATAAAGAGGTACGTAGTAATTTACGGTACGTGCTACGAGTGAAACCTGCACTGCGTAATGCTAAATCGTAGCTATCTCGATTAAACTGACCGCCAACTTGAAATTCAGGTGACTGTAAAATAATTTGATCGATTGCCGCATCTGAGAAGTACACTCCAGATTTAGTGGCCGCTTGCTTGAATAATGTTTCGTTAATCAAGCTCTCAACCGCTGATTCTCTCAACATTTCATCTTTGATCATAGATGGATCAAAGTTTTCACCAAATTGTGCCTGAAAGCGACGTTTCTGCATCTCAACCATTTGCTGGACCTGATACTCAGTAATTTCTTCACCATTTACTTCAGCCGGTGCATCTTCGCCACCACCTAAAGCAACAATACTTTCAATACCAAATAGCGCAAACGTTAAAATTATTAAACCTACTATAATTTTAGCAGCAACACCTTTTGAACCATCACGAATAGCCTGCAGCATGGAACAATCAACCTTTCTTAGAATTCTTCTTACTAGATAACAAAAAAGCGCACCAAGGAGATGCGCCTTTTATCATATTCACATAACAACTTGCGTTATTATTGGATATCTTAGTTTACGGCATCTTTCAATGCTTTACCTGGCTTGAAGCCTGGCACTTTAGCAGCCGCAATTTGAATTGGCTCACCTGTTTGTGGGTTTCGGCCGGTACGAGCAGCACGTTCTTTAACCGCAAAAGTACCAAAACCAACAAGAACCACTTGATCGCCTTCTTTTAATGCATTTGTAATTGCATCAACAGTTGCATCCAAAGCGCGGCCTGCGGCTGCTTTTGGAATGTCTGCTGAAGCAGCAATTGCATCAATTAATTCAGATTTATTCACACGTATCCCCTTTACCAAAATTGGTTATTATAGATGTAAACTGGTATCGCTAAGCGCTGTAGCATAGACCTAGATAGAACGCTGAAAGGTATACCAGCGCTAAGCCGAGTGTCAACCGCTTAGTTAGTTTTTTATATTAATGAGTACTCAATCGACCCTGCTGATTTTGCTGGGTTGCGGCTTCCTTTTCAATAACTGAAGCAACATTTTTTTCAAGATTGCCCGTTAATGCAACATCAAGCACTTCGTCAACCCACTTAACAGGGATGATTTCTAGCTCTTGTTTGATATTGTCAGGAATTTCTTTTAAGTCTCGCTCATTTTCTTCTGGAATTAAAACCGTTTTAATTCCACCGCGGTGTGCCGCGAGTAATTTCTCTTTTAAGCCACCAATTGCGAGTACTTTACCACGCAAAGTCACTTCACCTGTCATAGCCACATCAGAACGCACTTCTGTGTTCGTTATAACAGACATTAGAGCCGTTACCATACCAACTCCAGCACTCGGGCCGTCTTTTGGTGTAGCGCCCTCTGGGACGTGAATGTGAAGGTCATGAGTTTCAAAGAAGTCTATTGGAAGTCCAAGGCCTTCAGAGCGACTCTTCACAACGGTTAAAGCCGCTTGTATAGACTCTTGCATGACATCACCCAAGGAGCCAGTTTTTACAACGCGCCCCTTACCCATTGAAATAGCCGACTCAATGGTTAAAATTTCACCACCTACAGAAGTCCAAGCCAAACCTGTTACTTGACCAACTTGGTGATCTTCTTCTGCTAAACCATAACGGAATTTTTGCACACCAAGATAATCTTCGATTTGCTCAGGCTTTATTTCACTATTCAGCTCTTTACCTTTTGCCATCACATTTTCTTTGACAACTTTACGGCATATTTTGGCCATTTGACGCTCAAGTCCACGCACACCAGCTTCTTTGGTGTAATGACGCACAACATGGCGCAAACTCTCTTGTGATAACGTCAATTCAGATTCTTTCACGCCATTGCTTTTCATTTGCTTAGGCAATAAATAGCGCTCACAGATACTAACTTTTTCGTCTTCGGTATAACCTGGAATTCGAATGATTTCCATACGATCCAATAATGGCGCAGGAATATTCATACTATTAGCGGTACACACAAACATTACTTCGGATAAATCGAAATCTACCTCAAGATAATGATCACTGATTGTACTGTTTTGCTCTGGGTCCAGCACCTCTAATAATGCACTAGCAGGATCACCACGATGATCCATACCCATTTTATCTATTTCATCTAACAAGAAAAGAGGATTCTTCACCCCTACTTTGTTAATTTTTTGAATTAGCTTACCCGGCATAGAACCAATATAGGTACGACGATGACCACGAATTTCAGCTTCATCGCGAACACCGCCCAATGCCATGCGCACATATTTACGATTCGTCGCTTTAGCAATAGAACGACCAAGGGATGTCTTACCCACACCCGGTGGCCCAACTAAACACAGAATATTGCCGGTAGACTTTTTAACACGCTTTTGAACCGCTAAATATTCAAGGATACGTTCTTTAACTTCATCTAAACCAAAGTGATCTTCGTTTAAAATTTCATCAGCTAGTTCAATATTACTGCGTGTTTTACTTTTGTTTTTCCAAGGGACGCCAATCATCCAATCTAAATATCCGCGAACCACTGAGGCTTCGGCTGACATTGGTGACATCATTTTTAATTTGTTTAATTCTGAATCGGCTTTTTCTTTTGCATCTTTTGGCATGCCCGATTCAGTAATTTTATTTTGCAAGTCTTCAAGCTCATTAGGCACGTCATCCATGTCGCCTAATTCTTTTTGAATGGCTTTCATTTGCTCATTCAAATAATATTCGCGCTGACTTTTTTCCATCTGCTTTTTAACGCGACCGCGAATGCGTTTCTCTATATCAAGCAAATCAACTTCTGATTCAATCAACGCCATTAAATGCTCTAAACGATCACGCTCAGAAACCATTTCTAAAATAGCTTGTTTCTCATCTAACTTTAATGCCAAGTGGGCTGTAATGGTATCAGCTAGGCGACCAGCTTCTTCTATGCTTTCAATCGACGCCAATACTTCACTCGGCACCTTTTTGCTCATTTGAACAAACTGATCAAATTGCTGAATCACGGCTTTTACTAAAACAGATTCTTCACGCTCTGCAATCGCTTCAATTTCAAGGTGTGATGAATCAGCCTGATAAAAATCATCGATTTCTTTAAAGTCGGTTACTTCACAGCGATGTAAACCTTCAACTAAAACTTTAACGGTGCCATCTGGTAACTTCAAAAGTTGCAAAACAGTCGCCACGGTTCCTACATTATATATATCTGCAGCTTCAGGCTCGTCTGTCGTTGCATTTTTTTGTGCAACTAAGAGAATTTTTTTACTTCCCTCCATTGCTGACTCTAAAGCCTTAATAGACTTATCGCGGCCAACAAATAAAGGAATGACCATATGAGGGTAAACAACTACATCACGAAGAGGCAGTACTGGAAGAGTTTCTGTTGTCATAAATTACCTTGTGCTTAGCGGTGCACTGAACATAGGTTTAAGATGGGGATAAAACAAATAGAATACAAGGCCAAAACATAAAAAAAGGGGCCAATTGGCCCCTTAGTTAACGTTATGCATCATCAGGAGCAACTTTTGCGCTCTCTGTTGATTCATAAATAAACAATGGCTCGTTATCACCATTAATTACAGCATCATCAATGACGACTTTTGAAACATGATCTTCTGATGGAATTTTGTACATGCTATCCAACAAAATGCCTTCCATGATAGACCTCAAACCACGAGCACCTGTTTTACGCTCCATTGCTTTATTTGCAACAGCAACTAGAGCAGTATCACGAAACTCAAGTTCAACATCTTCCATTTCAAACAACGCTTGATACTGTTTAACCAATGCGTTTTTAGGTTCAACTAAAATCTGAATCAGTGCTTCTTCATCCAGCTCATCTAGCGTTGCAACAACTGGCAAACGACCGATGAACTCAGGAATAAGACCATACTTAACCAAATCAAGTGGCTCAACATTTTTAAGCAAAGAACCTAAAGTTTTATTATCATCCTTAGCCTTCACTATTGCGTTAAAGCCAATGCCGCTCTTTTCTGTGCGGTCACGAATAATTTGATCAAGACCAGCAAATGCACCACCACAAATAAACAAAATATTTCCGGTATTCACCTGAAGAAATTCTTGTTGTGGATGCTTGCGCCCACCTTGCGGAGGAACAGAAGCAACAGTGCCTTCAATTAATTTCAGCAAAGCTTGCTGTACGCCTTCACCACTTACATCACGAGTGATGGAAGGGTTATCAGACTTGCGAGAAATTTTGTCGATTTCATCAATGTAAACAATACCGCGCTGGGCCTTATCAACATCGTAATCACATTTCTGCAGTAGCTTCTGGATGATATTTTCAACATCTTCACCCACATAACCGGCTTCTGTTAATGTGGTTGCATCTGCAATCGTGAAAGGCACATTCAGCATACGAGCTAATGTTTCAGCCAGTAATGTTTTACCACTACCAGTAGGACCAATAAGCAAAATATTACTTTTAGTCAGCTCAGTTAAGCCTTTTTTGCCTTCGCCATGACGCAGACGTTTGTAGTGGTTATATACCGCTACTGATAAGACAATTTTTGCACGATCTTGACCGATGACATATTCATCAAGGGTTTCTTTAATTTCTTTAGGTGTCGGCAAGCGGTCAGAAGGCGCTTCGCCCTGACTTTCTTGAACCTCTTCACGAATAATGTCGTTACAAAGGTCGACACACTCATCACAAATAAAGACGCTCGGACCTGCTATCAGCTTGCGAACTTCGTGCTGACTTTTCCCGCAAAAAGAGCAGTAAAGTAACTTACCCTTGTCGTCTTTATTGTTTGATTCGTCGCTCATTCGACTTCCTCATTATCTACAGCAATTATGTAAAGATGCTGCTTACCGACACATCTTTAAGGTTACAGCCAATTGCATCAAAGTTTAAACGGTTAGCTTGGACGCTTCTCTAATATCTCGTCAATCAAGCCGTACTCTAATGCCTGCTCTGCATTCATAAAGTTATCGCGCTCGGTATCAGCAGCTACTTCTTCAACACTACGGCCAGAGTGCTTGGCCATAATTCTATTCAAGCGGTCTTTTGTTTCTTTGATGTTTTCAGCTTGAATTAATATATCAGTTGCTTGCCCTTGAGCACCACCACTTGGCTGGTGAATCATGACGCGGCTATTAGGAAGTCCATAGCGCTTACCCTTCTCACCTGCGGAAAGAAGAAATGCACCCATGCTGCAAGCTTGACCAATACAGATTGTAGTCACATTTGGCTTAATAAACTGCATAGTGTCGTAAATCGACATACCCGCAGTCACAGAGCCACCTGGCGAATTAATATACAGCTGTATATCTTTTTCAGGGTTTTCAGCTTCTAAGAACAATAATTGGGCCACGATCAAGTTTGCCATGTGGTCTTCCACTTGGCCTACTAAGAATATGACACGCTCTTTTAATAAGCGTGAATATATATCATATGAACGTTCACCTCGGGCAGTTTGCTCAACCACCATTGGCACAAGGCCTGACATTTGGATAGCTGGATCCTGGGCGGCCAGAAGATCTTTCATTCGTTATCTCCGTCAACGACATCAGAAAAAACAGCCGTTATCTTAGATAACAGCTGTTTAATGAGTGTAGCGTGTATGCTGCCAGATTGGCAGTAGAAATAATTATTGGGCGTTATTTGCCGCTTTAATCACTTCTTCATAGCTACTGTCTTTTTCAGTTACAGTGGCTTTTGCAAGAATGGTTTCAACAACCTGCTCTTCCAATGCCAGTGCTTCAAGTTGAGAACGCTGTTCTTTATTAGATTTGTAGAACTCTTTAACTTGCTCTGGATCTTGATACGTTGATGCCATATCTTCGATTAGTGCGTCTACTTTAGCGTCATCAGCTTTGATTTCTAGCTGCTCAATGGCTGCATTAATAAGCAAGCCTAGCTTCACACGACGCTCGGCTTGTGGCTGGAACAATTCTTTAGGCAACATGCCTGGCTTGAATTGCTGACCACCACCAAACTGCTGGAAAGCTTGTTCTTGTAAGCGCTCAATTTCTTGATCAACTAACGCAGCAGGAACATCGATGTTGTTTTGCTCTAGCAAGCCTTCAAGCGCTTGGTTTTTAGTATTACGTTGAATTGCCTGTTTCAGTTCGCGCTCCATGTTGCCACGAACGTCTTTCTTGAAAGATTCTAGATCTTCAGACTCAACACCAAACAGCTTGAAGAATTCTTGGTTCAGTTCAGGTAGCTCAGATGCTTCTACTTGATTTACTGTAATTTTGAATTCTGCGTCTTTACCAGCAAGCGCTTCGCTTTGATATTCAGCAGGGAAAGTCACTTTAATTGTGCCTTCATCACCGGCTTTCATACCAACAACTTGATCTTCGAAACCAGGGATCATGCTATTAGAGCCAAGAGTCAGGTCGTAGCTTTCAGCTTTGCCGCCTTCGAATGCTTCGCCATCAACATAGCCATCAAAGTCGATTTTAACTTTGTCGCCATCTTTAGCGGCTGCTTCAGAAACTTCAAATTTAGCTTGTTGCTTACGCAGGATATCAATCATGTTTTCAAGATCAGCATCTGTTACTTCAGTTGCAAATTTTTCAACACTGATATTTTCAAGACCCGATACGTTTACTTCAGGATAAATTTCAAACGTGGCTGCGAATTGGAAGTCTTTGCCTTCTTCATCGACCAACGGTTGAACAGAAGGCATACCAGCTGGATTCAGTTTTTCCTGAGTCACTGCTTTAACAAAGCCTTGCTGCATTTGCTCACCTAGTACTTCTTGGCGAACACCTTGACCATAGCGCTGTTTGATAACGCGCATTGGGATTTTTCCTTTACGGAAACCGTCGATACGAGCGGTACGAGAAACTTGATCCAAACGCTTAGCAATTTCTTGCTCTACGTCAGATGCTGGAATATCGATTACAAGCTTGCGTTCTAAGCCTGCCAATGTTTCTACTGAAACTTGCATGAATGCCTCACACACAAAATACATAAACTGGTGAATTTTAGGGTTGGTAACTCTATTGATCTGAACCTAGGGAATCAAGCAGTTTTTTGGCTCAATTTCATGTAATTGGCCAATTACACCCATAATTGATCACTTAGTGACCTTTACAACTGTTTTTTTATACAGTACTGTTCACTCAGCCAGTAAAACACTGTATGGATAAACAGGTCGCTTATGAACGCACTACTTAAATCTCAATCACTGCCATCAAGCCATTATTGGATGCTTTGGATTTCACCAAGCCCAATACAAATTAAGCAGATTAAGCAGCTGTCGCTCGAAGAGCAGCAAAGAGTATTAATGCTACACCCCAAGAAACCAGAACAACTTTGCAAAGCCTTGGAAATGGCCATTACAAGTGGCAATTATCTTTCTATCACGCTTGATAGAGAAATAATACCGGTTAAACAACACCAAACGCTTGAGCTATTGGCACTGCGTAACCACACTCTCATCAACTGGATTTCGCACCGTCCACAAATGAACAGCGCGTGCCAGCTGACTCTGATTTAAACTGAGGCTAACTGCGCTTCGACGCGAGCAACGTCTTCAGGCGTATCAACCCCATGACCTGGGGGCTGATCAATGACACCCATATGAATCTTCACGCCATAACAAAGCGCGCGAAGCTGCTCCAAGCATTCGGCTTGCTCAAGTGCCGTCATTTCCATTGTGGCGTACTGCTGCAAAAATGAAACACGATACCCATACATGCCGATATGGCGATACACAGGCGCAATTTGCGTAAGCTTAGTCTGACCTGATTTATACAGATCACGATCCCAAGGAATCGACGCTCGACTAAAGTACATGGCAAAGCCTGCATTATCTAACACGACTTTCACCGCATTGGGATCAAATGCATCCTCTGCACTGCCAATTGGCGAGCACAAAGACGACATCCCTGCCTCAGGGTGGTCTAGTAGGCCTTTTGCCGTCAGTTCAATTAATTCACGTGGAATCAAGGGTTCATCACCCTGTACGTTAACAATGACATCATCCGCGCCCCAACCAAGCTTATGCGCAACCTCTGCAATTCTCTCAGTGCCATTTTCATGCTCGACTGAGGTCATGACCACATTAGCGCCAAAGCCTTTAGCAACATCAAATATGCGTTGATCATCGGTGGCTATAACAATATCACCGACGCCCGTCGCCAAGGCACGCTCATACACATGCTGAACCATGGGTTTACCCGCCATTTCGATTAATGGCTTCCCTGGTAAGCGACTTGACCCGTAACGAGCAGGGATTACAATTTTATAAGCAGACATGCTTTATTCCTAATACAAAGTATCTTATTTTTTATTCTCAAATTCAGGCAGCATCGCTTTGACATAAGCGGCTTCAAGATCCATGCGACTAGACAGCAATACGTCCGCTACTTCTCGAGCCACCCCCTTGCCGCCCATTGCATTTGTCACATAATCGGAATGCTCTTTGACCATTCCATATGCATCACTGGGGGCCATAGCCAGACCAATGATTTTCATTACCTTAAGGTCAATCACATCATCACCACAGTAGGCAACTTGTTCATTATCAATATTAAATTTTGACGTTAAAGCATTAAGCGCTTCAAGCTTATCTTTGCAGGCTAAATAAGCATGCTCAATTCCTAGATCCGAAATACGCTTTCTTAGCGGCGCAGAATCTTTTGCACTAATGATCGCCACATGAACCCCATAGGTTTGCAGAAGCTTAATCCCAACGCCATCTTTAACATTGAAATGCTTTACCTCTTCACCATTTGTACCATAAACAAGCGTACCGTCGGTTAGCACACCATCCACGTCAAAAATCATGAGTGAAATATTGCGCGCTTTTTCTTTTATGTGATTTGGAAGCATCATAGGTAGAATCCTTTTACGTATTATTTATGTGGCGCTCATACTGATCATCGTATCGAATGATGTCGTTCTCATCCAAGTGGTCGCCACTTTGAACCTCAATTATTTCTAACGGCTCATCATAAGGGTTATGCAGTCTATGTTTTTGTTGTTTATCAATACTAATTGATTCGCCAATACCCAACTCAAACTCTTTATCATTTAACTGAATCCGCGCCCGCCCTTTTACCACCACCCAATTTTCTCGACGAAACTCATGGCTTTGCAATGATATCTGCGAATTTGGGAAAACAATAAGCTGCTTAACAATAAAATGCGCTTCTTGCGCAAGCACTTTAAATCGACCCCAAGGGCGATGAACATCAATACGATTCAATAGAGACTGTAAATTATGCGCTTTTAGATAATTACTAACGCTCGTCATATCCATTAATGAGTCTTGATGAGCCATGAAAATGACATCATCATTTTTGACAAGCACCATATCATCCGCATTAAAAGCTAATGTTGTTTGGCCATCTGCAAATATATTATAGTCCGCCACGCCTAATGATTTACGTTGAGCAAGTAAAGACGACCACGATCCTAAGTCATCCCACTCTTGATCAAGCATACAGGCTACTAACTTTGTGCTTTTTTCCAGTACGCTAACATCAAATGCTACATTATCTATTTGCAAGTAATCATCACTCATTACCTTAAAATCATATAGCGATGTCGATTGTAAAAATGACTGCTCAGCAAGCTTTAAAATCTCAGGTGCATCAATACTTAAAGCATTCAAAATCGTCGCTGCTCGTGCAACGACCACACCGCTATTCCAAGCCACGTTAGCTTGCTGACACAACTGCTGCGCGACCTCTTTATTGGGTTTTTCAATAAAGCGCTCTACTGCACTACTGCCCTCACGCTGCTCGATTGCCATATAACCGTATTGCGTTGCGCCATATCTCGGTTTAATGCCAATAAGCCCAATTTTGTCGGGGGCAAGCCCATCAATAAATTGCGCTATAGCATTCGCAAACAAAGCGACATCAGGGAGGTAATGATCGGCAGGTAGAATAAGCACAACCCCGTTAGGGTCTTGTTTTATTACCTGCAAGCATGCGATAGAAATGGCCGATGTTGTATTCCTAGAACCCGGTTCAAGCAAAACATGCTCAGGCAACAACCCAAGTGGTGCAATTTGATGCTGCAATAAGAACCGATGATCCTTATTGGCAATCATCAAGGGTGGTATCACGCTACAGGCTTGTGCCCGCTTAATGGTTGACTGCAATAAAGTATCACCACACCCAAGCAAATCTAAAAATTGCTTAGGGTGGTTTTGTCGAGACAACGGCCAAAGCCGAGAGCCTACGCCCCCAGCAAGTATGACTGGATATAAGGCCATTTTAATCTCGACTACTCTTTTGGTTCCGCCAATTGAGCTTCAATTTGCGCAGAGACGTCACGGTATTTCTTATCGAGTTTTTTCATGCCTTTTTTCGAGATTCCACCGAGTACATCCACTGCATGACGCACACGAGAACGGCTCATATCGGGCCCAAGAATTTGCATGCTGTCTAATACAGAAAACGAGTTAGCGGTACCGGCAATCGCCACAAAAAATCCAAACAAAAAGTCTTTTGGTTTAATGCCTTCAATTTTAGCCAAAGCAAACAAACGCTGCTGAATTTCAGGCTTCTGCCAATTGCGAATCGCCTCAAGCTGCCACAAACCCATTTGCAGTAACTCAGCCATTTGCGCTTGTTCGATTGATTTATGCGCAAAACTTTCTTCAGTTAAACTCGGCATCCCTGACAATAAAAAGCCGGCTAATGGCACCACATCACTAAAGCGCTCAACACGCGGCTGAATGTGTTCAATTGCCGGCATTAAGGCTTCTTTGTTCAGGCCCCATTTAACAAATTGCTCAACAAATTCTTCCTGTGATAAATCACGAATCCATTGACTGTTTAACCAGCTCAATTTTTCTTGGTCAAAAATCGGCCCGCCCAATGACACGCGGGAAATATCAAAATTAGCAAACATATCATCACGGCTAAATTGTTCGCGCTCATCGGGCATAGACCAACCCATGCGGCCCAAGTAATTGAGCAATGCTTCTGGCATAAAACCCATACGCTTGTAATACAAGATGCTTGTTGGGTTCTTACGCTTGCTTAGTTTTGACTTATCAGGGTTGCGCAATAACGGCATATGACACAGTACCGGCATATCCCAAGCAAAGTATTTATAAAGCAGCTGGTGCTTAGGCGCTGAACTTAGCCACTCTTCACCACGAATAACATGGGAGATCTCCATTAAGTGATCATCAACCACATTTGCAAGATGATAAGTAGGCATGCCGTCTGATTTCATCAAGATTTGGCAGTCAACCATGCCCCAATCCATTTCGATATCACCACGCAGCATGTCATTGAAGGTACAAACCCCTTCTTCAGGCACATGCATACGCACAACATAAGGTGCATTGTCCGCTGTACGCTGAGCAATCACATCATCAGGTAATTGAAGGTCACTGAATTTTAACGCTGAAAAGCCCCCTGCTTCTTGCTTTTGAGCACGTAACACGTCTAACTCTTCCGCGGTGCGATAGCACTTAAAGGCATGGCCTGATGCCAGCAGTTTTTCAGTGTGCTCGGCATAAATAGCACTGCGTTCACTTTGGCGATAAGGGCCTTTGTCACCACCCACATCAGGACCTTCATCCCAGTCAAGACCAAGCCAGCGCAGGCTGTCGTAAATGGTTTGTTCTGATTCAAGTGTGCTACGGCTTTGATCAGTATCTTCGATACGCAAAAGAAACTGCCCGCCGTGCTGACGCGCAAAAGCAAGATTAAACAAAGCAATATAAGCTGTGCCTACGTGTGGGTCGCCGGTTGGAGAAGGTGCTATGCGAGTGCGAACAGTCATAAATATCCTGAATGGTACTTCAAAAGGCGTGAATTATAGGCCTATCAAGGACTTTGGCCAATATCAAACCCTGAACTATGCTTAAAATAACCCTTATAGGATCGCTGCACATAATGCTCAATTGGACTTTAGCTCTGCTTATGCTGGTTTCTAGTGCAGTTTTCGCCACCAGCATAGACCGCACCGGCCAACAGTCTGTCGATGAATTCTGGTTGTTTGAAGATCCTAATCACCATTTTAATGGCCAGTCGGTTTTATCATTTGAAGACGACTCATGGCAAAAAATAGAACACAGCGGAATCAATCTAGGTTATCGCAGCTCTACAGTGTGGCTAAAATTCAACCTAAGCAATGCCACACAACGCCCACTTTTAAAGCTAATTGATATTACGTTCCCACTATTGGATTACGTCACGCTTTTTGAAATTAAAGACAACCGAACAACCACGCTGTCAGAAACAGGGGACAGCCTGCCCTTTAGCAGCCGAAATATAAAACACCCAAATTTTGTCTCTGTCGTCACACTGCAACCCAAAAGCACACACCATTATTTACTGAAAATAAAAAGCAACGCACCTATTCAAACCGAAATTAAAATATGGACACCTGATGATTTCCAAGCCTATTACCGATCAAAGGCAAGCCTTACTTTTTTATACCTTGGCATACTACTAAGCGCGGCCTTATTTAACCTGGTTGTTTTTATTTTTATAAAAGAAAACACTTACTTAGTGTATGGCTTTTATGCAGGCACATTTGCGTTATTGATGGCATCTCAAGATGCTATTTTGTTTGAGTATATTTTTCCAAATAACCCCCAGTATCATAACTGGTCACAATTGATACTAGGCTGTCTTGCTATCTCCTTTACGACCATATTTAACTTACTATTCCTGCAGCTCGACCCAAAAACCAAAGGCAAACCGTTATACCTAATGAGCTTTATCCCTATATTCATTATTTTAAGCGGATTTATTATTGGCTTTGTATTTGCGATTAAAGCGGCGATTGTAAGTACACTGCTTATTGTGCCCGCCTGCTTTTTTATTGGGCTATATCATTCTAAAGGGAATGCCAACAGGCTTTTTTATCTAGCCGCATGGTCATGGTTAATTTTAGGCATACTCGTATTTGCACTGGCAAGGCTGGGTTTCATCCCCTTTAACACATTTAGTAATCATGCCATTTTAATAGGCTCAACCTTAGAGCTACTCACATTTGCCGTTGCACTAGCAAGACGCCTACACACCGAAAAAGAAACTCGCATACAAGCACAGCAAATTATTATTGATGGCGCACGCCAAAGCGCTCATTTACAGCAAGAGCTGCTATATAACGCGACACACAATGATATTACTGGGCTGCCAAACCGTAATAATTTCAGCAGCTGGCTAGATAACCACATCAGCAAACAACAACCCTTCTCTATTGTATTAATGCGACTGTCGCGTATAGCAGAGCTCGATAAAACACTCGGCAGAGACATTAGTAATTATGCACTAGAGCAATTCGCGTTAACTTTAAATCGTGAAATACAGAGCCTAGTAAATATTAAATGCATAGATTCAAATGAACATTTTTTCGCAGCGAATCTTAGTAACAGCACACTAGGGTTTACAGTTGATAAAACCTCACCAGAAACATTAAAAGAGCAACTTACCAAGCTTAATGCTCGCTTAAACAAACCCATTATTATCAATGAAATGGAAATAGACCCATGGGTGGTAACGGGTTATGCCTGCTACCCACAAGACGGCCAACAAGCACAAATGCTGATGCGCAACGCAGGGATTGCACTTGACAGTGCCAATCAAGCTGAAAGCTACATTAGCGGCTATCACAAAACATTAGACACCTATGATGAGCGCCGTTTAATACTGGTAAATGAACTAAAAACAGCCATCGCTCACAATCACATGACCCTTTACTACCAGCCTTTAATTTGTGCAAAGACCAATACCATAATAGGAGCCGAAGCCCTTATTCGCTGGCCACATGATGAGTACGGCATGATAATGCCGGATGAGTTTATCGAAATTGCTGAGCAAACTGGAATCATCCAAGCATTAAGCTTATGGGTAATGAAAAGTGCTTTTCTACAATTAAAAAAATGGGAGAAGCAAAATCCTAAATTCCTAATGTCGATCAACATTAGTGCGCACAACATCCAAGACCCTAATTTCATTTCGGCGACTTCTTTTTTAATAAAAGACAACCAAGCACTTGCGAAAAATATCATTCTAGAAATAACAGAAACACAAATGATGGTCGACACCCATCACGCTCTCAAAAACCTTTGGGCATTAAACGAGCTAGGGTTCAATATTGCCATTGATGATTTCGGCACCGGTTATAGCAACCTCGGCTATTTAAAAAAATTGCCTGCTAACGAGTTAAAAATAGACAAAACCTTTATTTTAAATCTAGAAGACGACAAACAAAATCAAGTACTGGTTCAAACAGCCATTCAAATGGCGCACAATTTAGGCATGACCGTCGTTGCAGAAGGCGTCGAATCTGAACGCAGCTTTACCCTATTAAAAAGTATGGGCTGTGATTATTGCCAAGGTTATCATTTTGGCCGACCAGTCCCTGTCGACCAATTTGATCGGCTATTCGAAGCATAACAAAGCACATCACCAATCAATCACCATGTCATCACTCGTTTACTCATGAGCAAAGTTTGCAATATTGGCTGTGCTGTATGCGCTCTAATATTCAACATGCAGTTTTTTTGAAACCTTGCCACGCCCACCCGCCATGAGTGTTTCAATTTTAAAGTCCTTAATACCCAGCTCTACCGTAATTAAGCTGGGGGATGCGCGGTCCATGAACTGACCCTGTTCAATTAAAAAAGTATTTTTCTTAATTGAAAGGTGATCATAAAGAACACACGCCAACGGCCCGGCTGCCATGCCCGTCGCGGACTCCTCTTTAATTGCATAGCGTGGTGCAAACATTCGAGTTGTAGCGTCTTTGTCCGTTGCATGGCTGTCAGTTGTGAATACGTAATAGCCAATTAAATCCAACTTATCACTGATGGCGGAGATAAGATCAAAGTTCGGTTTTAAGCCACGTAGTGTTGACCCATCCTTAACGCCTAACACCATAAAACTATTGCCTGTGTTCACTAACATTGGGCGACTTTTAATATCGAGATCTTTTTCTGTTATACCTAGGGACTCAAGAATATCGTTAATGGTGACATTCTCCTTAATTAAATCATTCAGCATTCGATATTTAGGCGCGGCTTGCTCCATAAAGGCTGCGCCATTTTTAATTGATATTTTACGCGGACCATCGACTGTTTCTTTAGACGTCTCCCCTTCACTAACACGCCCAAGCTCCGTCAGGTAGGAAAACGCCGCAATAGTCGCATGACCGCAATGAGCGATTCGTCGATTGGGTGTGAAAAAATCGAGTTTAAAACCTTCTGTCTCTGACGAAGAAACAAAGGCTGTCTCAGACAAACCAATGTTTGCCGCTATCCTAAGCATTTCGCTTTCATTGAGCTTATCTGCATCAAGCACAACCCCCGCTGGGTTACCGCCCGTGTCGTTTGCTACAAACCCATTAACAACCTGAGCGGTAATTGTTTGCGGCATTGTTTGTATGGTTATCTGAGTTTTATTCATGATAGTCTCTAAGTTAATTGCTAAATATCTAACAAAACCTAATTTATATGGGCTAGCATAAAATAAACACTCATATAGCCATGAGAATAACTCATTAATATGAATAAAAACAAAACCATTGCAAAACTCATAAACGCCTCACCTTTACTGGCGGTTATTGGTGAAGAAATGAGCTTTACGCGAGCAGCCGAGCGCCTAAACGTAGATCAGTCCGCGATTAGTCACAGAGCTCGATCATTAGAAGATGCATTGGGTCACCGCCTATTTGATCGCACCACCCGAACCTTGCAACTGACTGAAATTGGCGAAATCTTATGCCATGCCGCCGCCGACACTGTCGCTCGGTGGGATATTGCACTGGACAAACTTGAGCGCACCCAATCAAAAAACCTAATGCATCTTTCTTTGCCTTCATCATTGGCCATGAAATGGCTGATCCCAGCATTACCACACGCCCAAGCAAAAGATTTACATATCTCAGTCAGCGTCAACGAGGATACTCTCGACTTTCATTTAAATGAGGCCGACGCAGCCATCCGGTTCGGTCTTGGCCCATACCCAGGCCTTCACACAACACATTTATCTCATTGCTGGATGCAGCCCGTGACAAACCCAAGTTATGCAGATGAACAAAGCAACCTCACAAACGTTCTCACCAGCCCCGATGTAACACTCCTTGCTGATCGACGCGGCGAAATCGATAAAACTGATTTTAATTGGGATTATTATTTTTCGAAGCTCACAATCACACATGACAATATCAAACCACACTATCACTTTGATCGCGCAGACTTAATGCTGCAAGCCGCCACTCGGGGCATGGGAATTGGCCTAGGCCGAACACTGCTTATTGAAGACGATATTAAGTCAGGCTACCTCAAGACAGTAGGGCCACCAGTTCGTATGAAGTCATCTTACTGGCTGGTCTGCTCACCGAGCTTTGCCGAAACCAATCGATTTGAAAAACTGCGTGATTGGCTCATAAGCGAAATACAAACAACGCAGCAGAACGAGCAATAAAATAATAGGAGCCACCAAAGGCTTTAACAGCCACATAACTCTCACTCTAAAAAACATGTAAGGCACCCTTCGACTTGCTCATCAGCTTTAAATGCGTTTTCTAAAAGTTGCCATGCTACAATCGCGCTATTTTGATGTGCCGGAATTATATGTGACAAGACATGCTATGCGCTTTTTGTCACACTTCTGTCACACCTAGATATTGAAAACAGACAATTTAGAACGATTTAAGACGATTTAGGTACAATGCAGAAAACAGCTGAAAGCCCCGTAAACACTCGCACCCCGCTTAAAAAGGGCTCTCGCGTATTTTCGACCGCCCCAATGATGGACTGGTCAGATAGACACTGCCGTTATTTTTGGCGCCAACTCTCCAAAGAAGCCCTGCTCTACACCGAAATGGTCACCACTGGCGCTATTATTCATGGTCAAGGCGGCCCAGAGCGTTTTTTGCGATTCAATGAAGAAGAGCACCCTGTTGCATTGCAATTAGGTGGCAGCAACGCAAGTGAGCTTGCCCAGTGTGCAAAAATCGCCCAAGATTTTGGTTACGACGAAGTCAATCTAAATGTAGGCTGCCCAAGTGATCGCGTTCAAAACAACATGATTGGTGCGGTTTTAATGGGTCACCCCGAATTAGTAGCCGACTGCATTAAAAGCATGCAAGACGCAGTGGATATTCCCGTCACCGTCAAACATCGCATTGGCATTGACGACCAAGACAGCTACGAAGAACTGCATCACTTTGTCGAAACGGTGGCCAAAACAGGTTGTGAAACGTTCATCGTTCATGCCCGCAAAGCGATTCTTCAAGGCTTATCGCCTAAAGAAAACCGCGAAGTACCGCCGCTAAAGTATGAAACCGTGGCACAACTAAAACGTGACTTCCCCCATTTAGAAATTTTACTTAACGGCGGGCTGACCACCTACGAGCAAATGCACGATGCACTCACCTATTGCGATGGTGTCATGCTTGGGCGTGAGGCCTACCATAACCCTTCTGTTTTATTGGGCGTCGACCATGCCTTTTACGGCTACGAGGCCGACACAAGAAACTTAAAAGACATCGTGCGCAGTTTATACCCTTACATTGAAGATCACTTAAGCGAAGAGCGAAGCAAGCTGGCTTACATCACACGCCACATTTTAGGTTTGTTTAATGGCCTACCTGGTAGTCGTCAGTTCCGCCGTCACCTAAGTGAAGAAGCGTACAAAAAAACAGCGGGTATTGAGGTAATTGAAGCGGCCCTAGCCATGATGCCAGATTAAATTCAGCGCTAATAAAACAAAAAAAGAAACCGCTTATTTATCTGTGTTTGACATTACTTAGCATTTTCAACAAAGTAAGGTCATTATCGACACGGATTAAGCGGTATCATGAATAAATTAGAACAACTAAAAAACATGACGTCTGTTGTAGCAGACACAGGCGACATCGAAGCAATTAAACGCTACCTACCAGAAGACGCCACCACCAACCCCTCTTTAGTTTATAAAGCTGCCCAACTTGCACAGTACCGCCCTCTTATTGAGGAAGCCGCACAATGGGCAAAAGAACAAGCAGGCAATACTCTAGAAAACACGTTGGACATGGTATCGGTAAAACTGGGCATCGAGATTTTAAAAACGGTTCCCGGTTATGTATCAACCGAGGTCGATGCGCGCTTATCGTTTGATACCGTTGCAACAATTAATAAAGCTCGTCACCTTATTTCTCTATACGAAGAAGCCGGTGTTGATCGCAACCGTATTTTGATCAAAGTTGCCTCAACGTGGGAAGGCATTCAAGCGGCCAAAGTATTAGAAGAAGAAGGCATCAAGTGCAACCTAACGCTTTTGTTTAACATTGCTCAAGCCATTGCGTGTGCGCAAGCCAACATCACATTGATCAGCCCATTTGTTGGCCGTATTTTAGATTGGTACAAAAAGTCTGAAGGCGTTAGCCATTACCCGGGCCCGAAAGACCCTGGCGTTATTTCGGTTAGCCGTATTTATCAATATTTCAAAACCCACAACTACAACACCATTGTAATGGGTGCGAGCTTTCGCAACCTCGAAGAAATTGAAGCCCTTGCAGGCTGCGACAAACTTACCATTTCGCCTGATTTATTAAACGCCTTAAATGAAGATAACGGCCAGCTTATTCAAGTACTATCCAGTGACAATAAAACAGAAGAAACAAAATGGGATACGCTGACCGAATCGCAATTTCGCTGGCATTTAAACGAAGACCCGATGGCCACCGAAAAATTAGCCGAAGGCATTCGCAACTTCACCAAAGATTTGGTGTCTCTAGAAGCGCTTCTAACATCAGAATATTTAACCGCAGCGGAAATAGCCTAATATGTTCAAACGCCTACTTGATTGGTTTTCAGCGCCTGAAACACAAGAATCACCTAGCAACGAAACTGAACGAGCGATTGCAGCCCTCATGATTGAAGTCGCCCTTGCAGACGACAGCATTGAGAAACAAGAGCGTGAAAAGCTCCCTGAACTGCTGCGTCAGCATACTGGGCTCACCACCCAAGAATGCCTTAGCTTAATCGAAATCGCAGAGGAAGAAGTCGACAACTCAGTTTCGCTTTACGAGTTCACTCAACACCTAGATAAACAGCTATCCATTGAATCTAAGTGCGAATTAGTGACACGTTTATGGCTCATATCTCTGGCTGATAATGAAATTGATCGCTATGAAGAGCACACCATCCGCAAAATCTCTGACTTGCTGCATTTGCGTCACAGTGAATTTATGCAATGTAAGCATGAGGCCTTAAATACCCATGGATAAAGGGATAGTGGTCGCAGGGGCAACAGGAGAAGTGGGCAGAAGACTTGTAGAAAAGTTAATTGCCCACAATCCAAACACCCCTATTCATGTATTAGTAAGAGCAAAATCGTCACTTTTCAGTGACGCTGTTGAACAGCATATTGTAGACCTTGATAACCTAAGTGACTTCAAGCTCAACGAGACACTTGAAATGGCATATTCATGCCTAGGCACCACCATTAAAACCGCTGGCAGCAAAGATGCGTTCAAACATGTAGACCACAATTTAACCGTAAAATTTGCACAATGGGCACACGATAATGGCTGCCAAAATTTTGCGTGCATCAGTGCAATTGGCGCCAATGCTAAAAGCTCTAATTTCTATTTATCTGTAAAAGGCCAAACCGAACACGACCTGACACAGATGGGCTTTAAACTCTTATGGCTGATTCGACCGAGCTTATTACTTGGAGACCGTGATGAGTTTCGTTTAGGTGAATACTTAGGGTCGTTATTGAGTTTATTCATTAGCCCGTTTTTACGGGGGCCTTTAAGCAAATACAAACCAATACATATGATTCGTGTAGCACACACAATGGCTGAGTTAACACGTAAATTAGATGACAAAGAAGGCTGTCACGTACTGCAAGGGCAAACACTGTTTAACTCTTAGCGGCTTTCTGCGCTTGCTGAGCGTTTATAATGGCGGCAATTTTTTCTTTACGCAAAATGCACAAATCTAAAACGCGCATTTTTTCGGCTGGCATTAAGTCATTCCACTTTTGCCGCTCTACCCTAGATCGCAAGCAACCCATGCAATAGCCTTTGGCATTACTTTGGCAAACCCCAACACAGGGATTGGGCACAGGGAAGAGTTCGACTTGCTGCATATTCAACCAATTTCATGATGAAAATTCAGTCTAGCCTAGTGCGAAACACTCGCCAAGCACTTAAATCTACATCACTCAGGTTTATACCCACTATACGGTATATAACTATGAATTATGGAACAATTTCGTGTAGAATTCTGGCCACTTTTTCCGCTGTGTCGTTTTATTTTACTCAAAAATAACACAGAACAACCGCTGAGTTATGGCCTATTCTAAGTCGTAATTTGGTTAATAATTAGAGGCAAACAATGACTGATCGCATTCAAGTTGGCGGCCTGCAAGTCGCAAAAGAACTTTTTGATTTTGTTAACGAAAAAGCTATTCCAGGCACCGGTATTGACCAAGATAAATTCTGGTCAGAATTTAGCGCCATTGCTAACGAACTAGCACCTAAGAACAAAGCCTTGCTAGCTAAGCGTGATGATCTACAAGCTAAAATCGACGCTTACCACACCGAACGCAAAGGTCAGTCTCTTAACTTTGCAGAATACAAAGCTTTCTTACAAGAAATCGGCTATCTAGTACCACAAGGTCCTGATTTCTCTGCAACGACTCAAAACGTTGAACCAGAAATTGCTGAAATGGCTGGCCCGCAGCTTGTAGTACCCGTAATGAACGCACGTTTTGCGCTTAACGCATCTAATGCGCGCTGGGGTTCTTTATACGATGCCGCCTACGGCACTAAAGTGATCTCTGAAGAAGGCGGCGCTGAAAAAGGCAAAGGCGGCTACAACAAAGTACGCGGCGACAAAGTTATCGCATATGCTCGTGATGTATTAAACACAGCAGCACCTTTGGCGAACGGCTCTCACGTTGGCACCACTAACTACGCGATTGAAGACGGCAAGCTGGTGGTTACTTTGGCTGACGGTTCTAAAACCGGCCTTAAAGATGAAGCCAAACTAGTCGGCTTTACTGGTGACGTCGCTAAACCTACTTCTATCTTGCTTAAAAACAACGGCCTTCACCTAGAAATCGTAATCGACCCTACTAGCCCAGTTGGTTCAACTGACGCAGCTGGCGTAAAAGATTTAGTACTAGAAAGCGCTCTAACCACCATCATGGACTGCGAAGATTCTGTAGCCTGTGTTGATGCGGCTGATAAAGTTGTGACTTACGGCAACTGGTTAGGCCTAATGAAAGGCGACCTTGCTGAAGAAGTTTCTAAAGGCGGTAAATCTTTCACTCGTACCATGAACGCTGACCGTGAATTCACGGGGCTTGATGGCAACCTTTTCTCTTTGAAAGGTCGCTCAATGCTGTTCATCCGTAACGTTGGTCACTTGATGACTAACCCTGCGATTTTATTAGAAGATGGTTCTGAAATCCCTGAAGGCATCATGGACGGCGTTGTATCTGCAATGATCGCTATTCACGATCTTAAAGGTAACAGCCCATTCAAGAACTCAACGACGGGTTCTATCAACATCGTTAAACCTAAGATGCACGGCCCAGAAGAAGTGGCATTCACCACTGAATTATTCGGTCGTATCGAAGACGCACTTGAATTGCCACGCAACACCATGAAAGTGGGCATCCTGGATGAAGAGCGTCGTACTACGGTTAACCTTAAAGAATGTATCCGTGCTGCTCAAGAGCGCGTTGTATTCATTAATACTGGCTTCCTAGACCGTACTGGTGATGAACTGCACACCTCTATGCTGGCGGGTCCTTTCGTTGCAAAAACCACCATGAAGCAACAAAAATGGATTGGCGCATACGAAGACTGGAACGTCGATACAGGTCTTGAAACTGGCCTACAAGGTCGTGCGCAAATCGGTAAAGGCATGTGGCCTATCCCTGACGAAATGGGTCAAATGATGGAGCAAAAAATTGGCCATCCACAAGCCGGTGCAAACACCGCTTGGACTCCTTCGCCAACGGCTGCCACGTTACACGCTATCCACTACCACATGGTTGACGTATTCGAAGTACAAAACGGCCTTAAGACACGTGAACACGCAAACGTTGATGACATCTTAACCATCCCGTTAATGACTCAAGCGCAAATCGACGCCCTAACCCCTGAGTTCATTCAGCACGAACTAGACAACAACAACCAAGGCATCCTAGGCTATGTTGTTCGCTGGGTAGATGCTGGCGTTGGTTGCTCTAAAGTACCTGACATCAACAACGTTGGCTTAATGGAAGACCGCGCGACACTGCGTATCTCTTCTCAACACGTGGCTAACTGGTTAGAGCACGGCATCTGCACTAAAGAGCAAGTGGAAGAAAGCTTGAAGCGCATGGCAGCGGTTGTAGCCAGTCAAACCGCAAACGACCCGTTCTACATCCCAATGGCGCCTGACTTCAACACCATCGCTTTCCAAGCGGCTTCTGACCTTATCTTCAAAGGTAAAGAGCAGCCTAG
>JAWUXY010000085.1:0-7934 GCA_034111105.1 Bermanella sp.
CGTGAGAGCCGAGAGTCATTGTCTACTTCGAATTGATCACTGCGCTTTTGCGTAAACGACACGCGGTAATCACTGTTACCAATATGACCACCTTGCTTAAGGTATATGTTCTCTTCACCATTGTTACCACCTTGCAGTGAAACAGATGAGCCATACGTATCCGCAGGGTGTTTGGTTAAGATGTTGATTACCGCTTGAAAAGCATTCGAGCCATAACTGGCACTGTTGGGGCCACGCACCACTTCAATTCGTTTAATGTCTTCAAGCGCCACCGGCATCTCATACCAGCTGACCGCCGCCAAACCTGAGCGATACATAGATCGACCATTAATCAGTACTTGTAGATTTTTAGGTAATGCAGCAGGGCCACCATGGTAATGCACGGCATCCGCATTATTATTGTTATCTGGGCCGACCATCATACCGGGTACATAACGAAACAGGTCCGCTAAGTTTTGTGCACCCACTTGCTTGATAAAGTGTTCATCGAGAATTGTCACACTGGCGGGAACATCGGCTTGGTGCTGCTGTAAACGGGTTGCGGTTAACACAACAGGAACGGAATATTCATCAAACTCAGGTAGATTTAGTTCGCTTAATGACATGCTCAATAGATCTTGCTCAGCATGAGCGCCAAAAGACAATGCAGCCAAAGCGCCCATAAGAGAATAACGAAGGATCCGTTCCATGATAATGCCATTTCAAAACTCAGGGCCAGATTGTGCCAGAACCAAACTGGCTGTGATAGAGCGAAGCCAAAAGTTCTAGGCGATTTAAAAAAAGTTTCACTTAAACCCCAATATTAAGCCTGAAAAATGAGCGCTTTACGTTAACGTCGTAAAAAAACTAGCAAAGTCTGACAGCCTGAGTGTGAATTTGTGACATTATTTTTTGCACCTTAAATGGGCAGCATGAAATCAATCTCTGGGCCTTTCGGCACCACTTGTGTTGGGTTAATCGTGGTATGACTAAAATAATAGTGCTGTTTTATTTGATCTATTTTAATTGTCTGCGCGATACCAGGCTGTTGATACAAACCACGTACATAAGCCCAGGTATTTGGGTAATCCACAATACGTTTTTTATTGGTTTTAAAATGACCAAAATAAACCGCATCAAATCGTACAAGAGTGGTAAATAAGCGCCAATCCGCTTCTGTAATATCCGCCCCTGCCAAGTAAGACTGGCGCTTTAATATGCTTTCAACCCAATCAAGACTATTGAATAGTTGATCATAAGCTTCTGCATATGCCTGCTGCGTCGTCGCAAAACCACACTTATACACACCATTATTAATATCGTGATAAACCCGCTCGTTGATGCCATCAATGGTTGATCGTAACGGCTGTGGATAAAAATCCAATTGGTTGCCCGTCATGTCATTAAACGCTGAATTTAAAATACGAATGATCTCACTGGACTCATTATTCACTATGGTCTGCGAGTGCTTGTCCCACAAAATAGGGACCGTCACCCGCCCGCTATAATCCGGCTTAGCCTTGGTATAAAGCTGATGTGCAAATTTAAAACCATGAAGGTGATCAACAAACTCACCGTCATGTTCGTCAGCCAAACTGAACTCCCAACCATTTTCTAACATATGAGGCTGCACCACTGACACACTGATGTGCTGTGTTAACTCTTTAAGTTGGCGAAAAATAAGGGTTCTATGTGCCCAAGGGCATGCATTGGATATGTATAAATGATACCGCCCTGACTCGGGTTTGAAGGGACCACTATCTGAAATAGTATGACGAAAGGCACTGTCTTGTCGCTGAAAGCGACCGCCTTGCGATTTGGTTTCATACCATTTGTCTTGCCACTGACCGTCAACTAATAAACCCATGATGCTCTCCTTATGCTGATGGGTTCAGTATAACGAGAGCCCCCGATCAATAAGGGCCATTTATTCGATGACACGTATCGAAGAGTTAAATGGAACTATTTTTTCAAATAACGCTTTTTAAGAATACGCGAAAGCGCTTGGCGCCAAGGCTTAGGTTTAATACCAAAGGTATACAGCAGCTTTTTGGTCGCAAGCTTGGGCGTTGATTCAGCAAACAAACAGTTCATTTGATTACTGGCATCCGCGACGATGCGTTGTAAATTAATGTCTTCGTATTGCCGTGCTTCAGCAACGACAACTTCTGCAAATTTAAACAAAGTGGTAGGTTCGGCACTGCAATAATGATAAGTGCCCCATAGATCGGCGTAACGACACTGGTTCACCATGGCAAGCAACACAGACGCAATATCGCAAGCCGATGTGGGGCACAAGAACTTACTATCCGAAAGATTGAGCTGCTCATTGTTTTGCGCAAGCTCTAACAACTTACTGACCGAGTCTTCACCTTGAGAGCTAAACAGCCAACCAATACGCACCAGTAAATGATGTTCAAGGGAACTGCGGATCGCCGTTTCGACGGCCAACACCTGCTGCCCTGATTCCGTTTTTGGCTGAGGTTCATCTTCTTCAGCAAATATCTCGCCGTCTTGATAAGCAAACACTTCATTACTGGAGATTTGCACCAACGCAATTTTTAACGCGGCACAGCATTGACTAAGCACACTGGCAATATGAGCAGACGTACCGCTAGACCCCGGGCTCATGCAGTTAATCAAGAATTGAGGCGTCAGTTCAGATAAGCGCGCCTGTACCTTACTTTGGTCAGTGAGGTCCCAGTCGGTGCTGTGAATGGCATGCAAAGAGATGTTGTTCGCTTGAGCCTGCTCAGTCACTGCGCGCCCAACCGAGTTCTCTGCGCCCAAGATCACAAGGTGAAATGGTGTTTTCATAAACAATCGATACATGCCTAAATTCGAGGAGTCAAAATGTAGCAATAATCCCAAGACAAAACCAGCATCAACCCCACTGTCGCAGGCTATTGTGCTGGTTTTAAAGGCTAAATAAGCGTCCGAGAGCGCACCTAAATTAGGGCGCTCATTATTAAGTGCGCTAAATGATCTCGCTTGTATCTTGTAAAGGCGTCTTTGAGAAGGCGTCTGTGAGTCTGAGCATTCTAATCACGAACCGTACTTTCAGGTTCAACAACGCTCGCTTTATTACTCCCCCTACCTTCTAGCAATACATACAGAGTTGGTAACAATAGCAAACAAACAAAAGTGGTGAACAAAATACCAAAACCCAGCGATACCGCCATTGGTGTAATGAATTTGGCTTGCCGTGAGGTTTCAAACACCATGGGTGCCAAGCCACCAAATGTGGTTAATGTGGTTAATAAAATCGGGCGGAAACGGCGCTCGGCCGCATCCATAATGGCTTGTTTAGCGCTAATCCCTTCGCGCCTTAACTGATTTGCATAATCCACCAAGATTAAACTGTCATTTACAACAACGCCGCACAGAGCCAACATCCCCATAATGGCAATGATCGATAACCCATAATTTAAAACCAACAACCCCGCCAACGAACCAACAATACCAAATGGTATGACGGCCATAATCAGTAACGGTTGTTTATAACTTTTAAACGGTATCGCTAATAAAATATAAATCGCCATCAAGGTAAAAAATAATCCATTTAATAAACTGGATTTACTTTCTTGTTCATCCGCTTGTCGCCCGCCGTAGCCCATTTTTAAACCTGGGTATTTTTGTTGTAACGTCGGAATATACTCTTGCTGTAATGTGTCCTGCAAATTTGGAATCAACGAGCGAGGCTCCACTGCCGCACTCACACTCACCAAGCGCTGTCCCTGCTTACGTTCAATTAACGTTGGCGCGACGCTTTTTTCTAAATTGGCAATTTGTATCAACGGCACCCGAGCACCGTTAGGCGTTAATATTGATAGCTGTTCGATATCGGTTTGATAACGGCGTTCTTCTTCAGGCAAGCGCACTAATACCGTTACTTCATTTTTGCCACGTTGTTGGCGCACCGCTCGTGCACCATATAAGGCCGCTCGCACTTGGCTTGCTACATCCGTTGCGGTTAAACCTAAACTACGCCCTTGGTTATTCAATTGAATATCCCATTGCGGTTTGCCACTGGTAAAACTACTGGCCACGTCTTTTACGCCACTAAGCGATTCTAAAATAGCGCTTAATTCGTCGCTGGCTTGCTTGAGTGTTTCGGTATCACTGCCGCGTAGCTCCATGGTAAATGGACGCCCACTCACTGGGCCACCGCCACGTTCGGCATCAAAGCTCACACTCTTTGCACCCGCCACATCCCCTAGCGCATCTCGCCACATGGTCACCACTTCGTTAGTTGTATGCGGGCGATTATCACCAGACGATAACCGTGCATCTACTTCTAGGGAGGTACCTGAAATTTCAGACGTCGTGCTAATTAAAAAGTCACTATTATTTTTTTCGATGGGCGCCATAATTTGATTCAACGCCTGCTCTGCTTGTTCGCGCGCTTTAATCATTTGGCTAACCGGTGCGTTTTGCGGCATCTCAATTTCTAATACCGCTGACTCTCCTTCTAATACAGGAAACATAGAGAATCCCATACGCCCACTAATAGGAAATGCCAGTATTACCATAGAAAAAGCAATGGCAATCGATAAGGTCAGCCCTGGACTATTTAAACTTTTTTCAAGCATTGGCCGATATCGATTGTGAATCGTACGACGTAACCAACCGTCTACTTTAAGTTGGATACTATCCAGTTTTTGGCCAAGTTTAGAATCTGGCTTTTCTTTTAGGTGAGAAATATGCGCAGGTAGAATAAATAACGCTTCAACCCAAGAGATCACAAAACACATGACAACCACGGCAGGAATTACCATCATGGCTTTCCCCATTCCACCCGGCAAAAAGAATAACGGCATGAATGCCACGATGTTCGTCAAAATGGCAAAACTTAAGGGTATCGCAACTTCTTTCGCCCCATAAATTGCCGCATCAATTCGAGACATGCCTTTATCGAGATTTTCATAAATATTTTCACCGGCAATAATGGCATCGTCCACCACAATCCCTAAAGAGATAATAAAAGCAAACATAGAGATCATATTGATCGACACATCAAACGCGGGCAAAAACACCATGGCGCCCAAGAATGAAGTGGGGATGCCCATGGTGACCCAAAACGCTAAACGGTATTCTAAAAAAATACCCAATAATATAAATACCAGTAACAAACCAATCACAGCGTTTTTAATTAATAGCCCTAAACGATCTTTATATAATTGGGCATCATCATCCGTAACCGTTAAATGCATACCCGGTGGCAACATAGCTTCTAATTCATCCCACATGCCATAAATCGAATCAGCAACTGTGGTGGGCGTTTGATCGCCTGCACGAAAAACCGATAAGCTCACACTATGACGCCCGTCTAAGGTGACGATATTTGGACTTTCTTCAAACCCTTCTTTTACGCTAGCCACATCGCCCAGTGTCAGCACCACACCATTGTCATCACTGATAAGAGGCAGCGCGGCAAAATCATCGGCCCAGTATTGGCGATCATTCAAGGTTACTAAAATATCACCGCCATCGGTTTTGACCGTGCCTGCGCCTTGCTCAATGGCATTCGCTGAAATCACTTGTGCCACTTGATTCAAACTTAACTGATATTTTTCTAGGGTTTGGCTATCAATTTCCACATGAATTTCTTCAGCGGGTGCGCCTTTTAATGTGACTTGGGTGACATGGGGCGAAGTTAATAATTTTTCTTTGACTTTTTCAGCTAATCGTTTCATTGCAAACTGATCAAGCTCACCATGCAAGGCGATATCCATTATGTCGTGTTGGCGGGCAACGATACTGATAATGGGTTGTTCCATTTGCACCGGAAACGTTGATATCCGGTTTACCGATTGCAAAACATCTTGATACATTTGTTGAAGGTCTTCACCTGATTCTATTTCTAAAAAGATACTGGCATAACCTTCTTGAATATTCGATGTGACCTCATCAATACCGCTTAATTCAGATAGTTCATTCTCAATAGGTAAAACAACACCTTGCTCCATTTCACTAGGCGTTGCGCCGGGGTAAACCACTCGCACCGACACCACATCAACAGTGAACTCGGGTAAAAATTCTTTTTTAATACTTAACGATGTCAGTAACCCACCAATTAATAATGCCAGCATCAATAAATTGGGTGCGATACCATGTCGAGCCATCCAAGAAATAGGGCCCTTCGTTAACTGCTCAAGATTCATAAGCTGGCCTCATCCGCGGCACGGTTTGCATCAACCGCAATACGTACAGGCATATTAGGCGCAGCAATTTGCAAGCGTGTTTGCAATGCTTGATCACCAGCTTGCGCATCAACATTCGCCCACAAGTGATAACGGCCTTTATAAACAATGTTCACATCACGCAATTGTAACTGGTCTTTATTATCAACAACCCATAGTTGGTTATTTTCATTTAATGCATCGTTCGATAATTGGTAAACGTTTTCCAATGCGCGCCCATACAGCATCACATCAACATAATCGTTGTAACGAACTTGCGTGCCTTTAAAAGCATCACCCAATGGTTTTTTGATCGCAATAAGCACCCGTACTTGTCTGTCCGCTGAATCGACTGCTGGTAGAATATGTTTAATTATGCCTTCACGATATTGATCACCCCATTGCTGAGGTTTGCTAATCAAGACAGACTGGTTTTTATCTAAAACGCTCACAAAACTTTGCGGCACTTTAACCTGCAACCAAAACTCAGAACTATCCACCAGCTCGAATACCTCTGAACCAGCCGACACAAATGAGCCTTGGGTTAAATTCATACTCATCACGTGACCATCAAATGGCATGCGCAGCTGTGTGCGTTCTAGATCTAATTGGGCTTTGGCTAAGTCAGCTTTAGCGATTTCAAGCGCGGCTTTACTGGCCGCTAATTGAGGGTCACGCAGTGCGAGGGATTTTGCGGTTTTATTTAACTGTAGGCCGGATAACTTATAATTGTTTTCAGCATTTTTTACCTGACCCATTTCAACATCTAAATTTGATTGCGCTTGTACCAATGCCGCTTGTCTCTGCGCCACAATAAAGCGGTAATTACGATCATCAATTTGACCAAGCACATCCCCTTTTTTCAACATGGCACCTGGTGCCGCCTGTTTATGAATCGAGACAACCTGCCCTGTCACTTGGGACATCAACTTTACACTGGGCTTCGCATTCACATTGCCACCCGTTTGCCAGCTTGGCCGATATGAGCCTACATTTAACAGCTCCACATCTACCAACGGAACCACTTTCTGCACGGTTTTCTTTTCAGGTTTTGGTGCGGTCTGAACCAATACGGTGGCTAATGCGCCCCCCAGTACCAAAACGATGACAACCGCGGCGCTCTTTTTAAACGACATGTGAGTTCCTACTTTAAATTGCTTACAACCAGACCTGTCTATAAAGGCCTGTTATCAATAACGAATCATTATGCGTGTGGACATTCAACCATAATAGAAGTTTTACACTTCTTTGTATTTTAGCCGATAATAGGTGCAAAAAACGCCATAAAGCGGTTTAGAATGTGAGTAATCCACTTACTTATGTGTATACGCAATAACAACCTAATATGGTTCTTTTATTGAGCTAACACCCTATTTCAACTATAATTATGGCAATTCTGTGTCTTGGGACTAGGTATAAATGAAGTGGCTAAAAACGATCAGTATATTATTTTTAATAAGCCTGCTTGTGCCTAGATATGCCTTAAGTGAAGAGATCACAATTGCGGTAGGTGACTGGCCGCCCTATTTATCTAACAAACTAAAACACAATGGCGTTATCGGCCACCTGTTAACCGATGTATTTAGCGAAGTAGGCTATGACGTAAAGTTCACCTTCTTTCCATGGTCTAGAGCCTACAGTGTAACCAAGGTTGGCAAGCAAGACATGACCGGCGTTTGGATGCACAAACCTGAACGCGAAAAGGATTTTTACTACAGCGATCCCGTGCTAAATGAGCAGTTCGTTTTTTTTCATCTAAAAACCACCCCTTTT
>JAWUXY010000086.1:0-10887 GCA_034111105.1 Bermanella sp.
GATGACTTCAGAGTCTTCGTAAATCGTGCCGCCCATTGATTCAACCGCAGCTGCTTCACCAAGGGCTAAGTTTAATGGGTGGAAGTGACCACCTGATTTATCTAATAAGCCGCCGGTGTAACGTTCGGAGCCTACGTGTTCTTTAATTTTATCGGCACTTAATAATTCAAGGTCTTTGTGGCCATGGGCTTCCCATAAAGCTTTTTTGCTTTCTAATTCTTTAAGTTGTCTGTCGTTACAGGCTGCGAAAATACCACCATCTTTAAGATGGCAATCAATATTATATTGATCGGTAAAACGGCGAATAATGCGACCCCCTTCAAATGCCATTTTCCCCATTTGGGTGCCAACTTCTTTGCCATAATGTTTTTCGATGAAGTCGATGTCACGGCTATAAGAATGAACGATCTGACCGCCGTTTCGACCAGAAGCACCAAAGCCAATGCGTTTAGCTTCTAGTACGGTAACCGTAAACCCTTTTTCGGCAAGGTGAATTGCGGTTGATAAACCCGTAAAACCCGCTCCGATAACACAGATATCAGAAGTAATGTTGTCGTTTAACGATGGGCGTAAATTTTTATCATTGGCGGAATCAGCGTAATACGATGTTGTGTGTTCTGGGGTTGTCATTCTTTTACCTCGACCTAGGGTGCTTCTTACCTATCTAGGTTAGTTTATTAAGGCAACAAGCTTAGTTTTTAAGCTCAATTAATTCATGCTGTTACGATACTGCGCCAGTGACAACGCTGATATACCCAGTAGGGGATATATTGTTTTAGCGCGTTCAACCACGGGGGTTATACCGTTTTAGTAAGCGTAAAAATCGAGGCAATAGTGCGACTTTTTAATTAAATAAGCACGCATTATTTTTATGTTTTATAGCGGCTTTACTTGCTCTAAACATTGACGAAATTTCTCTATAATCATTTGATTTGGGTGAGAGCTACGATAGATGGCACTGAAGGTATTTGTATAACCATAACGTTGACTCAAAATGGGTTTCAGTTGCTTATCTAGCCCCCAATTATTCACCATGTGGGTCGGCAGCATGCCAAGATAGTGGCCACTTAAAATGAGTGTTGCACGGGCTTCTTGGTGGTGTGCTTTTGCGTGTTTTTCCCATTTGAGCATATCAGGGTGCATTTCTCGCCCTGGCATTAAGCGGGGGGACTCAACGAATTTATACGCCAATAAATCATTGGGCTTTATTTGACTGTCGTTTTTTTTATGCAGCGGGTGCCCTAGAGCACAGTAAAGAGACATGTGTTCATCGAATAAGTTAACTTGTTTAAGTTCACTGAACGCTTGGGTGAGCACAGTAATGCCGATATCGATTTTTTTATCCAATACTGCGGTGGTGATCTCATCAGACGACAGGGTACTAATGTGAACATTGACATCAGGAGCAAGCTTAGAAAATAGGTCCAATGCATTCACAACACAGGAGTCATGACCGCCCAGCATGTGTTCGGCAAAACCAAGGTGAAGCTGGCCAATTAAGCGGTTATGGCTGTGGTTAATTCGATTGCGAAAGCTATCGAGGGCCCCTAATAAGTCTAATGTTGCATCATAAACCACTTGGCCATGACTGGTGAGACTAAAGCCACTGCGCCCGCGCTCACACAGACGCATATCCAAGCGTTTTTCCAGATCAGATATATAGTTAGAGATAGTCGAGTTTGCTAAATTCAGTTGCAGTTCGGCTGCGGTAAACCCGCCGGCTTCAACCACCGACTTAAATACTCTCAGCAGACGCAGGTCGATGTCGGCTAGTTGGCCTGAGATAGCGGCTTTTTTGCGGCCCATAAAGCATCCAGTGATTTGTTATTTTACAATTGTATATTTAAATGTAAGTTCTATTAAATCATTATATAAGCCAAAGAAATACTGCTTTATAAATCCATTCATAAACGCAAGGGCCGTTGGGCCATAAGGAATTCACATGAGTATTCAATTAAGCAACCCAAGCTTGTTACAGACTCAAGCCTTTATTAATGGTCAATGGTGCGATGCCGACAGTGGTAAGACCTTTGCTGTGGTGAATCCCGCCACAGGGGAAGAGATCGCCCAAGTGGCTGACTCAGGCCAAGGTGAAACCTTGCGCGCGATAGAGGCAGCAAAAGCGGCCATGCCAGCGTGGAAAGCAGAGCCAGCCAAAGTGCGTGCAGCGATTCTCGAAAAATGGCATGACTTAGTCATGGCTAATCAGGCCGACTTAGCAACGTTGATGACATTAGAGCAAGGTAAAACCTTAGCGGAGTCGTCAGGAGAAGTGGCTTATGGTGCGTCGTTTATTAAATGGTTTGCCGAAGAAAGCAAACGCATTTACGGCGACGTATTACAGGGAACACCGGATCGTCGCGGCATTGTGATCAAACAACCGGTGGGAATTGTAGGGGCCATTACACCGTGGAACTTCCCAAATGCCATGATTACACGTAAAGCCGCACCGGCCTTAGCCGTGGGGTGTGCCATGGTATTAAAACCAGCCGCAGAAACACCGTTATCGGCGTTGGCATTAGCCGAACTAGCCAAGCAAGCGGGTTTGCCAGACGGTTTATTTAATGTGGTTGTGGGCACCGATGCACCCGCTATTGGCGGTGAATTAACGTCGAATCCTGACGTTAAAAAAGTCACCTTTACGGGTTCTACGCCGGTCGGCAAATTATTGATGAAACAATGCGCCGAAACAGTTAAGCGCACGTCCATGGAACTAGGCGGCAATGCTCCCGTGATTGTATTTGATGACGCTGACTTAGATGCTGCGGTGCAAGGTGCACTTATGTCTAAATACCGCAACTCTGGGCAAACCTGCATCTGTTCGAATCGCTTAATAGTACAGGAAGGTATTTACGATGCCTTTGTGGAAAAATTTACCAAGGCCGTTAATAACTTTAACTTTGGCAACGGTTTAGAAGATGGCACGACTCACGGTCCTGTGATTACTGAAAAAGCCATGAACGATATTCATGCCAAAGTTGAAAGCGCAGTGAAGCAAGGTGCGAAAGTCGTGACAGGTGGTAAACCAAAAGGTGGCAATGGCTATTTTTATGAGCCAACCATTTTAACCAATGTTAATCGTTCTATGCGGGTTTTTCGTGAAGAGATATTCGGCCCAGTTGCCCCCATTTTTAAATTCAAAACCGAAGAAGAAGCCATTGAAATGGCCAATGACACTGAATTTGGTTTGGCTGCGTATTTTTACAGTGAAAACCTATCCCGTATTTGGCGTGTGGCCGAGAGCATTGATTATGGCATGGTGGGTGTAAACGAAACTGCCATTAGTTCTGAAGTCATTCCATTTGGTGGTGTGAAAGAGTCAGGCCAAGGGCGTGAAGGTTCTAAGTACGGTTTAGATGATTATTTAGAAATTAAATACATCTGTATCGGCGGTATAAATAAGTAGTACCAGCGAATAATATTATTAACGACAACGATGCATGCTTTGCATGGTTGTCTTTTTGAAACCTTGATTAGGTTATCGGAATCATCATGAGCACAATCATTTATCCAACTACAAATTTTAAACACACCGAAACATTAACCATCGAACGGGGTGAAGGTGTGTATGTTTACGATAACCAAGGTAATAAATATATCGAAGGCTTAGCGGGGCTTTGGTGTACGTCGTTAGGGTATGGCAACCAAGAAATCATTGATGCGACAACCGAGCAAATGAGTAAGTTATCTTATTCGCATATGTTCGGTGGTAAGACGCACCAAGTTGGCATGGACTTGTCTGAAAAAATCTCGGCCATGGTACCAGTGGATAACGCCAAAGTATTTTTTGGCAATTCAGGTAGTGATGCCAATGACAGTCACATTAAGTTATTACGTTACTATTTTAATGCCATTGGCAAGCCAGAGAAATTTAAGATTATTTCGCGTGAGCGCTCTTACCATGGTGTAACAGTTGCGTCTGCGTCGTTAACCGGTTTACCACCTAATCATACTCATTTTGATTTGCCATTTGATGCGTTAGGTATTTTACGTACCGACGCACCACACTATTATCGTGGCAAAAAAGAAAACGAAACCGAAGTGCAATTTGTTGATCGTATTACTACTAATTTAGAAAACTTAATTTTAGAAGAAGGCCCTGAAACCATCGCTGCGTTTATTGCAGAGCCCATCACAGGTGCCAGCGGTGTTATCGTGCCACCTGCTGGTTATTATGAAAAAGTGCAGGCAATTTTAGCTAGGTACGACATTCTATTTTGGGCTGACGAAGTGATTACGGGATTTGGTCGTACCGGTAACGATTTTGGTTCAACCACTATGGGTATTAAACCAGCCATGATGACATTGGCAAAACAATTATCATCTGCGTATATGCCTATTAGCGCATCAGTGATTCGCGGTGATATGTATGAGGCGATGATCGAACCTTCAAGTCAAGTCGGTGTTTTCGGACATGGTTATACTTACTCAGGGCATCCGGTTGCCTGCGCTGTATCACTTAAAGTATTAGAAATTTACGAGCGCGATAATATTTTTGAAAAAGCAGCCACTGTGGGTGAATACTTACAAAGTGAACTGCAAAAATTTGCAGACCACCCGCTTGTGGGAGAGATTCGTGGTGCCGGTATGATCGCAGCACTTGAGCTGGTGGCAAACAAGAAAACAGGTCAGCCTTTTGCTGGTGGTGTGATTGGCGGTTACGCTATGCAAGCTTGTCAGAATCACGGCATGATCACACGTGCGGTTGCGGGTTCATCTCTGGCGTTTTGCCCGCCATTGATTTGCACTCAAGCACATGTCGATGAAATGATGACAAAATTAGCAAAAGCGCTTGATGATACGTTAGCGTATGCAGTGAAAGAAAAACGGCTGGTGGCTTAATTTAAACATAATGTATCAAACATAAAAAATGGCCTCTATTGAGGCCGTTTTACGTTGAAAGCTTCGTTATTATATAACTTATGCGTTTTCAATCGTCATATAAACCAATGTTTGGTTAAGTAACTGGTAGGCGATTTCACCAAAGGTGATTGGCCCAGTTAAATTACCAGTTTGTTTGCCTTCAAGTTCTGAATATAAGAAGTTCAAGACACAGTTGCAGCCGAAACTGGCCTGATCTGTTTCTTGGCTTTTAATGGCTTGGTTGAAGCTAGACACATAATCATTAACAGGCGTTGCAAACTGGTATTCAACGTCAGCAAAAACCGGTGCATAAAGTGCCACATCTCCGCCGTTAATCGCTTGAACCGATACGTTTACATTAATGCCATTATAGTCGGCCACTAACGGCAAACGTGTATCAATGCCATTGTTATTGATGTATTGGGCAAAGTTTGTTTCTACGCCATCAATGAAACATGTATCGACATTAAAGTTGGTCGTTGGGAAAACAACTTTAGGGCCATTACCTTGTTCAAATAAATTCACAATGTGAATATTAGCAATTTGGTTAGCCGGTAACGGCACATGCATCGCAACCGCTTTATCGGCCATGGCCATGGCGCCAGGACCAAAAATGGTTTTAGCTTGATGCGTTTCTACATCATCCAAGTGAACGCCAGCAATCCAGCCCACTAGTGGTGAGAAAAACATATTAGGAAAACCTGGTGCGTTTTGCGCGTACTCTGCGTGCACACTGCTGCCTGCGGGTAAGATGGTAATAGTAAAACCATTATCGGGTGCGTCTTGTGCAATACGAGAAATGGACTTGGTATCGTAAGGTGTGATACGCGGTTGAGTATTGCCACTCAAACCTTCAATTGCATTTACAAAAATTTGTTCTTTGCTGACTAAGCCACCGTTTTCACTCATGAAGTAAGGAATGGTGCCACCAATCCAGTTACCGCTAGGCAGCTGAGATAAAAGTGACTCGTCAGCAGCGATAATTAAAAAATCACCTGATTCGATTCGATCAATGGTGCTGCTTAAATCTAATAGTTGGCTTGTAATCGTTACGTTTGACATATACTTCTCTTAATTCTGTGTGAATCAGCTAGCCATCGCTAGGTGCTGTTCTATTTGCTTCACTTCATTATTCAGCGAGCGTAAGTTACGAACAAAATATTGTTGAATCATTTCGCGGGCTTCGGCGTCATTGTCTGTTGTACGTGCTTTAACTAATAATAGTTTTAAAGCCATTTGACCAGACTCGATAAAAATTTTGCCTTGAATGATGTCACCCCAAATAGCATGCTCGCTATTTGGTAATTCCATATCATTATTTTGCTCATTTAACTGACGAACCATTTTTGAAATAGACAATAACTCAGGTCTAAGTTTGGCCATATTCTTTTTAAGATAGGACAGTAATTCTTTGGCAATTTGAAATTTTTCATCTTGGTTAATATCGTTTTTACGATACAAACTTTTTAGCTGGGTGATGTATAAACTTAAACCGGTGTTTTTAGATAATAAATCCACTTCGCCACTTAAGATGCTGTGCCAAATGGGATGGTCAACTGTCAGTGTTACTTTTTTGTTTTGAGGTGACTGTGATGTTTGCTCGTTGGCTGCAACGGGTTTTGTTTCTATAACGCCAATTTGTGCGTATTCACTTTTTAGCTGCGTACGGTTTTTAATGAAAAATTGACGTAACGTTGCCACTGCATCCTGCATAACACTAGGATCATCTTTGCTGTTAAAACAAGACAACTCTAAACGTGACAGTAGGAACTTTAAAGAAGGTAGATTGGTTTTAAAGCTGACTTCGTGTTTGATGATATTTCGCCATACCGGGTCAGTTTGCAGTGGTAACTGGCTTTGTACTTGGGTTTCTTGCTGCTCTGTTTGACTATCAGAAATAATCTCGCTGACGAGTGTGCGATCAATACCGGTTAAACTATGGATTGTTTCAGAACTTAATTGCTTACTGGCGGCTAATAAAACGGTTTGCTGTAACTGATACGTATATTTACTGTGCTCAGGCCCAATAAACGCAGGCGGGTTTAAGGTACGGTGTTTTGAAAAAGTTTGGTGTGATGCTTGCATCTCAACAATGGTATCGAAGCGGCCGGTTTTAATGTGATGCCAACGAACTTTTTGAGTGCGTTGTCGCGTATTGCTAAACAAGCCTCTGGACTTGTTGACCATCTCTTCGATTTGAATCTCAAGAACTTCGTTCTCAAGGTCCATTATCATGTCCTTGATCTTAAAAGGGGGATAAATACCTAGTATTTGTTCCACTTCTCGCCGATTTAACCGTTCCATCTTACCTTCCTAGTTGAGAATATTTATTATTCATTATTCTTTTTCTTTATGGATAGCAATTCTAATCTAATGATTTGTTCTTACAAGTATTTTATGCTTATATTGCCGAAGACAATTAGAGTCAGCGCTCAACTAAGGAAAGTAAGATGGAAACTTTAAATTTTCGCCCAAATTTGGATCAATTAAATGGATTTTTGCCCTCAGAAGTTGCGGCTGGACACTGTCTTTTATCCCAAGGGAGTAAACCTTCCCATTGCTTTTATATTTTAAGTGGACAAGTGCAACTCGAGGTTTATGACAAAGAGCTTGATCGAAAAGCACGGTTATCGACCACGTTTGGCGCTGGCGATTGTATCGCAGCAAAAGAATTACTAAGCGATCAAGCATCACTGCATAACGTTATTGCCCATTCTGACATTGAGTTCATTACATTATCATTACTTGATCTACAAAAACTGCTAATAGAGCAGCCTAATTTTTATTCGCTGATTCTAAATACCCTCAGTAAACAAATAAATGTGGCGTTACAAAATGAGGCGAACGCGGCTTTAAATACTGCGCCGATTAAAGAAGTCGAATTCATTGTCAGTGGGGCTAATGATGCTCATAGTGCTATTCAAAACGTATCTGAATACGTAATAGATGATGCCATCATGGCCATTGCAGAAGCGGTGAACAATCAAGCTGAAAATCTAGCCAAATTAACCGTATTAGAAAGTGGGATGGGGGTGTTTGAACACAAAGTTAAAAAAATTAAATTAGGGACGCTTGCTGTTGCTGACGATTTAAAAGGTAAACCCGGTGTGGGCAGTATCATTGAGCAAAAAAATGGCACCACAGGGCTAGCCAGTAGCATGGGGGTCGTTTTTGCGATGATTCCGGTAACGAACCCTGTCGAGACGCTGACGTTTAAATGTTTAATTGCGCTTAAGTCGCGTAACGCGATTGTTATTAGTAGTCATCGAAAAGCGAAAAACGTTGGTAATCAAACTGTCGAAATTATTCAAAATACGTTAAAAAAATTAAACTTGCCTGTTAATTTAATTCAAACTTCTCAACAGCCTTCTTCTCGTGCTTTGACTCAAGCGTTTATGACTCATGAGCATGTGCATTTTATTTTAGCCACAGGTGGGCCTTCAATGGTGAAGTCGGCTTATCAGTCGGGCACACCGGCCATTGGTGTGGGCAAAGGCAATGCACCTGTATGGATTGAGAAAACATGCGATGTGCAAAAAGCTGCACACGATGTGGTCTTCAGTAAAAGCTTTGATAATGGCATTGTTTGTGGATCAGAAAATAATTTGTTAGTGGACGCCAGTATTTACAGTGATTTTTTACGTCATGCTACGGATGCCGGCGCGGCTGTGCTGAATGATTTTGAAAGACATGCCTTATTGGATGTGGTGTTTCATGGTGATCATTTAGATAGCCGCTTTGTCGGAAAAAGTGCACAAGATATAAGTGATGAAGTAGGCATAAAACGGGATTATCCGATCAAGCTAATCTTGGCTGAAACACAAGGTCAGCCGGCCAATACACCTTTGCTAAAAGAAAAGTTACTGCCTGTACTATCGGTGACTAAGATTCACAGTGATGAGCAGGCAATGGATATCGCAAAAATGATTTTAGCCGACGAAGGTGCAGGTCATACCGCGATAATTCATAGCAAAAATGAATCACTGGTTAAGGCTTATGCGCAATGTGTTGATGTGAGTCGTGTGCTTGTAAACGGTGCGGGTACATTAGGCTGTATTGGTGCGAATAACGGATTGCAACTATCTTGGACTCTGGGGTGCGGAACTCAGGGTGGCGGTTCAACCGGTGATAATGTCAGCTATGAGCACTTGCTTAATATTAAGCGCATTGCTTACGCAAAAGCATAACGCGTCATTATGTTAAGTGGCTGAGATAAGCTCTGATAATCATCGAACAAAAAAATCCCGCTATATTGAGCGGGCTTTTTTATATCAAAACAAATACGAATTATTTTGCTGTATTGTATGCTTCGATAGAGTCAATAATTGCTTTTTTAGCTTCAGCTGCGTCGCCCCAGCCTTCCACTTTTACCCACTTACCTTCTTCAAGGTCTTTGTAGTTCTCAAAGAAGTGAGCGATTTGATCACGCAGTAACTTAGGGACATCGTTAATATCGTGAATGTCATCGTACATTTTGGTTATTTTGGTGTGCGGCACGGCAAGCAATTTAGCGTCACCACCCGCTTCATCGGTCATGTTAAGGACGCCAACAGGGCGACAACGAATCACAGAACCTGCTTGTACTGGGTAAGGTGTAATGACAAGCACATCGAGCGCATCGCCATCGTCAGCTAGGGTGTCATTGATGAAACCATAGTTTGCTGGGTAGAACATAGGGGTCGCCATGAAGCGGTCAACTAATAGCGCGCCGCCCATATCTTTGTCGATTTCGTACTTGATTGGGCTTGAGTTGGCTGGGATCTCGATTGCTACATAGATATCTTCAGGCGCGTCTTTGCCTGCTGGGATTTGATCGAAGTTCATGGTGAAATCCTATATTAGTTACAGTTAACAAATTATTTAGATAATTATAACGCCACTGGCCCCTAGGGGCTAGGGGCTGTGAATCAGGGGGGATTGAGAATGTTATTCTGCTGGTAGCTCTATAGATAAGGATTTGATATCAACAATTACCGTAGAGTCATCGGCATTATAGGCGTCACCGATGGAGTTTACTGAGCTTTCTAAATTGACTAAATTAATATAGCCACTGTCAAGAAATCTATCATTTTGACTAGTGTTTATGTTTACGTATTTGGCATAAACATAAGCACGGGCTTTATTGGTAATGGTTTGAAGCTTTGTGTGTTGGTTATTTAAAATTGTGAGCGTTAGAGTCCCATTCTCAGAGTCTATGCTCAGTGAGGGTTTGCGATTGATGCGCAGCTAGTACTTGAATTTCCATTGCTTCCACTGTGTTCATACACATAAATATATAAACTTATTTCAAACTCAGTATCGGAACTTGTATCAATTAATTTTGGGAGATAATCAAATTCAATCTTAGTTTCAATTAATATTAACTCTAGCAACAATCCCCTTAATTTCAGGCACACAGCTGCCGCAATTAGTCCCCGCTTTTAGCGTGTCACCCACCATGGCTGGCGTGCAGCACCCCGACTTTACGGCCGCTTCGATGGTTTTTTCGCCCACACTAAAGCAAGCACATACAATGCGGCCAATATCTTCACCTATGGGTGCGTAGCCACTTAAAAGTGCAGCACGGGCACGTTTGTTGAGGGTGTCGTTTGAAAACTGACTAGCAAGCCAAGTGCGTTCAGGTAATTGGGTGTTCGGTGCCACCATGGCGACAGCGTCTAATTGACCTTGTTTATTGAGTAACGCTAGGCGATATAGTCCAGAGGTTTCATCTTCATAGCTGAGTATTTCAAGTTCTTGTGATTCGATTTGTGTAAGGCTTTCAAAGCCTAGCCATGCCATCATGGTTTTAATAGGATTTTCAAGCGGTTTGCTATGGGCAAGTTCAAGTCGAGTATGTTGGCTGCCCTGTGCCGAGACCACGTATTCACTGTCTGGCCAGTCAATGGGATTTCGGCTTAATACAAAACCAAACCAGTTTGCATCAAATGCACTGACCTGTACGGGAGTGTGTTTGCTTTCAGGTTGTTTACTGAAGGCATCCACTTCGGGATTAACAACAGGGTTAACTCGACCTGTGCGCGA
>JAWUXY010000087.1:0-14879 GCA_034111105.1 Bermanella sp.
GTTTATTTATCTGGATATAAAGATGCCGGATGAGAAGAAAGAAAAATTTACAGATAGGGAAACGACTACACTGACAGAAGAAGCAGCTTGATAATCAAAGCATCTGCATGACACTCGAAGTAATTTTTACAAGTATAAAAAATTTACTGCTAGTAAAAATCGCTTCGCGCCAGTCAAAATATACATGTAATATAGAAGTTTATCATGGTATCTATTAATAACAGCAGTAACAGAACCTCATTAACGACGGATGCAAATCATTTATCTTCCCCTACACAAGCTGACTTTCAATTCAGCTTGTGTAGAGCTTAGCATGAATATATTTATTCAATCTTCTCAAGTATTTTTTATTGAATCGCCCCGAGTTTTCTAGACACCCAATTGCTTCACAAAATAGTTCCTTTCAAACTCCATCGGTGACACATCATTATTATTACCATGACGTCGATTTGAATTATAGAACAACTCAATATAATTAAATATATCAGCTTTACCTTCTTCTCGGGTGAGATAAATTTTACGACGAATACGTTCTCGCTTTAACAAAGCAAAAAAGCTTTCAGCACAGGCATTGTCGTGACAATTCCCTCGTCGACTCATGCTTACTGTTAAGTTATTGCTTTCCAACATACTTTTCCAATCGTAACTGGTGTACTGGCAGCCTTGATCAGAATGCACGATTACCTTGCCTCTTGGCTTTCGTCGCCAGATGGCCATCGTAATGGCATTGAGTACTAAATCGGTATTAATGCGATCACTCATCGACCAGCCAACTACCTGCCTTGAGAATAAATCAATGACAACACCAAGATACAGCCAGCCTTCATAAGTACGAATATAAGTTATATCGGTTACCCAAGCAGTATTTGGTTCGACTACATCAAATTCACGATTTAAAAGATTTGGAGCAACTGTCGATAGTTCGCCTCCACTGAAATTAGCTTTACGCTTATAGCCTCGTTGAGACTGTATGCCTGCGGATTTCATCAGTCGATATACGCGATTTTTACCGCACGCTTCGCCAAATGAAAGCATGTCTTTATAGATCTTTCGATAACCATAAACACAGCCGCTTTCTAACCAAAATTGCTTAATAAACCCTAATAAATATTCATCGTCTTTTTCACGCTGACTTTTAGAGTTTTCATGCCAGGCGTAAAATCCACTTGGGTGAACATTTAGTACACGGCACATGGATCGCACTGAGAAACGGTGGGTTCGAGAGCTTATGAACGTGTATTTTTCTTTGACTCCCCGGCAAAGAACACGGCGGCCTCCTTTAAGATGTCTCGCTCTTCGGTCACACGCTTTAGTTCGGCTTTAAGCTTGCGAAGCTCTTCGTTTATGGATTGTTTTTCTTGGTAGCCTTGGGCGTTCTCACCGTATTTATCTCGCCAGTGATAGAGGCTTTTAGTTGTAATGCCTAATCGATTGGCCACATCGGCAATGGAATGACCATTTTCAGTCACTTGCTTGACCGCTGCTATCTTGAATTCTTCGTTGTATCGTTCACCAGCCATAATGGCCTCCTCTTTAAGTACATTATATAGTTAAAGGGTGTCTAGTGAACTCGGGGCGATTCATAGACCATACAAGACAGTAATGCGCCTTCATCAAGCCGCGCCTGAGATTTGAATCTTCCTTCCCAAAAGTGTCCTGTGCATTTATCTTCTCGTCAGTAAGGTAGTTGATGCCAACGCTCAAGCATCCCTGCTGTTGCCCTGCTTCGTAGTATCCATGTCAACATACAATACTAAATGTAAGTGGTTATGAATGATCGCGTGTGCACAAATACCAATAGTAAATACTTGAGATAATTGGAATATTCACTTTTCAATCCATACACGCCTGTGCTCATCACTCACACCCGTCTCCTTAAGGCTAGTTTATGAAAAGATATTTATACAAGTTATTATGGATGGCAGAATAATTTGTGAAAACAAGTGAAATAATGACCATTATTATCTGCTTCTATACCTCCCATTAGCGTGATTTTAAAAATGATTACTTCGGCTATATCTCACGTTTTTATCAAAAGGAGTACGCTAGCTTACTAAGCTATACCAGGTTCCTAAAATTAATACCTAAAGCTTTAGTCACATTAAGTTATTTATCTACACTCAAAGTGTGAGCCTACAGGCATTGAATTTATTGATTCTACCTGTATTAAAGTCTGCCACAACCTATGTACTACCCAACATAAAACATTCAGGGTATAGCTCAAAAAGGAACAGGAACAATGGGTTGGTTTTATGGATTTAAATTACCTATCACTACAAATGTTAAAGGTGAAATTGTTGCAGCTCAACTGACCACAGGAAATGTTCATAATACTAAGCCTGTTTCAGAATTAACCGCAGGACTAAATGGGAAACTTTACGCTGACAAAGGTTATATCAGTAAGAAACTTAAAGCTGACTTAAAGGATAAAGGCATAGAGTCGTGACGAATGTACAAAAGAATATGAAAGCAAAGGCTTTATCGTTGTGGGACAGGGCTATGCTCTTACGACGGTTTATAATTGAGACCATAAATGATCAACTTAAGAATATTTCACAAATTGAGCACTCAAGACATAGGCGTTCGCATGGGTTTATGTTGAATTTAATCGGTGGTCTTGTGGCTGATTGTCTAAAGTAAAATAAGCCAACCCTTAATCTTGATACTCTAGAGATGAATGCTATCGTAAAAGCTTAAACCGATCTGAGGTTAGTTAGTTCAAGCTTGTATGGGATTATTTCATGCCTGATATCAATAACGACCCATTAGAGGATACAACTAACGAAAATGCTTTTAAAAAATGGTCAATGCGTTCTTATTCCATTATTAATAACATAACGGTAAACAATAATATATCGGAGGGAATCAACATGCGCTTACTAAAAATGGTAACCAATACAGTTCTTGCTCTAATCGCTTTTAACGCACTATCAGCGCCTACACAAATAGATAACCGACAACTAAATATTATAATTTATAATCAAGAGCATAAACCGAAAATAAAAAATGCTATTGCAAATAAACGCATACAAAAAGTCACGCTAAATAAAAAAAGTAGTCAACGTGCAACCCAAAGCAAAGAAGTATTAACCTCCAAAGATTTAGTTGTTATAGGCCAAGATCAACACGGTAAAGAGTTAAGTCGCCAAATAGTAAAGAACCCATTGTATTTTAGAGCTGAAATCTTTGATGAACATTCTGGTGATATCTCCTTTTCTAAAGATATTAAGCGAGATTCTGCATTATTAAATATAGTAGTACCCGATAATGGAAAGTTACACTCAATAGCGGTATTTGAAGCACTGGAACAAAAAAATAAAACTATTAACTTATTACTTGGTGATTTTTACTTAACTAAAGACATGCAAAAGTCATTTGAATCGTTATCTTCAGCAGGTGTATTTAAGGTGATGGATAATGGGGAATCAAATAACAGAGCGGATCTTGTATTCTTGAGTGAAGGTTATACTGAAAGTGAGTTGAGTCAATTTAGTACAGATGTGGATAATATTATTAAAGGCTATTTTGATGTGTCACCATATTTAGAATATAAAAAATTATATAATGTTTGGCGTGTTGAGACGGCATCTATTGTTAGTGGTGCTGGGAATGGTAGCCCAATAAACACTAAGTTTGGAGCGCACTTTGGTTGCTATGGCATTGAACGCTTATTATGTGTTGATGAAACCAAAGTAATCAACTATATCAATAGTGTAATGGATTCGACACAAGCAGATCAGGTTGTAGTAGTGGTTAATACGCAGACTTACGGAGGGGCTGGCGGTACCGTAGCAACCATATCGTTGGCACCAGCAGCAATTAATCTTGCACTACACGAAGTCGGTCACTCGTTTGGTCATTTAGCTGATGAATATACCAATGGCACATGTATTACATCTGAGCCTACAGAAGCAAATGCAACAACTAATTCTTATGGCAGTAAATGGTCTCATTGGCAACATGCTAGTAATGTAAGTGCATACCAAGGAGGGCGGTACTGTACAAGTGGTATGTATAGACCAACATATGACTCTATGATGAATCATCTTGGTGTCCCATTTTATCAAGTAAATGAGGAAGAACTCATAAAACGTACCTACCATTTTGTGGATCCCATAGATTCGGTTTATCCAATTACTTCAAGTATCAATATAGGTGCTGAGCAAAGCCAAACGTTTACTGTTCAAACCGTTTCACCTGTACCAAACAGCATAAATATCAATTGGTATATTGATAATGAACGAAAAGGAAGCGGTAATGAATTTACTCTGGCTGCGAATGATTTTTCAAATGGTACCCACACTTTGCTTGTTCAAGTAAAAGACAATACCGATAAAGTCATAAAAGATGAGTATAACGTCACTCAAGATAGTCATAGCTGGCAGTTAATAATAGGAGGGGCTTGTACTCAAATACAAGCGCCGAATGGACTGGTGAGTAGTGATATCACCAGTAACAGTCTCACTATTACTTGGGGTGAAGTATCAAATGTAAGCGCATATCAAGTTCAAATTTTAGAAGGTGGTACTTGGTACACAAAGCAAACGGTTACTCAAAATATAGCTCATCTAACCAATTTTTCTCCTAGCCAAAATATTGATATCAGGATTATTGCTATCGGTAATTGCGGGCAAAGTTTACCTTCAGAAACTTTAAATATAACGTTGAAACCTGATATGGGGACGTGCTCATCCGTACCGAGTGTTCCAACTGGATTAACGGCTGACATTTATAGTGAGTATTACTTCAGAGTGTCATGGAATGACACTGTAGGTGCTTCGTCATATAGTCTGCAAAAATGGATTGGAACTTGGGAATATTTAGCAACAACTACAACAAATTCGAGTGATTGGCTTTATTTAACGGGTATACAATATATCCGCGTAAATTCAACTAATGATTGTGGTAGCAGTGATTATAGTTCTCATATTAAAGTACGTTAAGGTGAATTTCAGAAATAGTCAGCAGCCGGTTTCTGAAGGGGACTGGAAAATTGTAAGTGATGAGTACGACTAAACTCAAGTGTGGGTACAAGAGTTTAGTGTGTATTGACATCAAAACGCTTACTTACTTGTATAAGTCGCTGACCAGTCATCTTCAGTAACAATATCATCACTGGTAAAGTAAATTAATAAGCTACCGGTAGATGAAGTTAATGTCTCAGGGAGGATTACCTTGCCACTACTTGTTTAAAGCCAAGGTCTGCCGCAAGTACGCTGGAAAAAACACTCAAAATTTGTTCTTGAGATGAGAGGTTTTGATTCATTAACAGGCGTATATAAATAATTGCGCTATCAGCGTGCAATTTTAGATTGCACAAGGGCCGTCGTATTTAAAATATGCGCCAATAAGTGCACTTAAATACAGCGTGCAAGGCATAAAAGAATATTTATGGTGCAAAAAAATAAATATAAGGACATAAAAATACGAATATAGGGCGTTTTATTTCATTGGCATACCCATTGCAAATACAGGAGAACAACACACTCAATAGGATAAGCAAAATGATGCGTAAGTTTTCTAAAATAGCAGGGGTTGCAGCACTGACACTGGGTGCTGCTATCGCACAAGCAAGTGACACTATAAAGGTGGGTGTGTTGCATTCGCTTTCCGGCACAATGGCGATTTCTGAAACCACATTAAAAGATACTGTTTTAATGATGATCGAAGATCAAAATAAAAAAGGCGGCTTACTGGGTAAAAAACTAGAAGCTGTTGTGGTTGATCCTGCCTCTAACTGGCCTTTGTTCGCTGAAAAAACGCGCGAACTATTATCGAAAGAAGAAGTAGATGTAATTTTTGGTTGCTGGACTTCAGTATCACGTAAGTCAGTATTGCCTGTGATTGAAGAACTAAACGGTTTATTGTTTTACCCTGTGCAATACGAAGGTGAAGAGTCATCTAAAAATGTTTTCTACACAGGCGCCGCGCCAAATCAGCAGGCCATTCCTGCGGTTGATTACTTAATGAATCAAGGTGTTAAGCGTTGGGTATTAGCCGGTACTGATTATGTTTACCCACGTACAACCAATAAAATTCTTGAAAGCTACCTAAAAAGCAAAGGCGTGAGTGATAAAGATATCATGATTAACTACACGCCATTTGGTCACAGCGATTGGCAAACCATCGTATCAGACGTGAAAAAATTTGGTTCTACCGGTAAAAAAGCCGCGGTTGTTTCAACCATCAACGGTGATGCAAACGTACCTTTCTATAAAGAACTGGCTAACCAAGGTGTAAGCGCTGAAGATATTCCAGTGGTTGCATTTTCTGTAGGTGAAGAAGAACTATCTGGTTTTGATACCAAGCCTCTTGTTGGTCACCTAGCCGCTTGGAACTACTTCATGAGCGCAGAAAGCGATGCCAATGATGAGTTCATTGATAAGTGGCATGCGTTCACTAAAAACGATGAGCGCGTAACGAATGACCCAATGGAAGCCACCTATATTGGTTTCAAAATGTGGGCCGCTGCGGTTGAAAAAGCCGGTAGCGCTGAGGTAGATAAAGTACGTAGCAATATGTACGGCCTAAAAGTACCTAACCTAACAGGTGGTACAGCGGTCATGAATACTAACCATCACTTATCTAAGCCAGTATTAATTGGTGAAATCCAAGAAGATGGTCAATTTGATATTGTTTGGAAAACCGATGGTGAGGTGGTAGGTGATGCTTGGACTGACTTTCTACCTGAAAGTAAAAACCTTGTTTCAGACTGGAAAAGTCTAAATTGCGGTAATTACAACACGACGACAAAAGTATGTGCAGGCTCTGAAGTCGCAGCTGAATAACAATAATAAACGCGCCCCTAATAACCATTAGCGGGCGCATTCCTTTTGATTAAACCTTGTCTTTATACTTCTAGCGAATTGAATTAGAAGATGACAATGGGTGCTCAAAATTCAGTTAAGGTGGCCCCATGAAATTATTTAAAGCATTACTATTGTGCACGTTTGCACTGGGTAATGTATTACCAGCAGTCGCAAACAGTAGTGAATGTAGCGTTCATTTAACGTCCAACGCAGAAGCTAGTCAGATAAACCCCTCACATAAAGCCAACTTCGAACAACTAAGTTGCCAGCTAGTCGATGCAAATTATGACAAAAAAGAAAAACTGATTTTATCGATTGCACAAAGCAATAATGACAGCGCACTGCCGCTTATCAAGTTGTTATTAAATGCCGATTTATTTTACAACAAAAAAAATGGCGATCTAGTTACCCGTGAAAAACTAGAGAGCGGGAAATATAACGCAACATCCGTATTTACCGGTAATGTGCTAGGCGAATTTAAAAAACGTGATTTACGTAAAGTAGGTATTAATAACAATTTACGACGCACGATAAACGGTGTGATTGCTGAGTTACAGATCAGCTCCAATGATCCTGAGCAAAGAGAATCGGCAGCGTTAGAATTATTAAAAGCAGCCGATAACTCAGCACTGACGTTATTAGAAAAAGCATTAACAAAAGAAACCGATCAACATATTATCGATATCCTTAAAACTGCTCGAGCATTGGTTTTTTTGCAAAGTGATGATCCATTGGTTCGCATCGCAGCCATTCAGTTTTTAGATGGCTCGTTATACACCGAAACACGTAACGGCCTACTCGTTTTTTTAAATCGTGCGCAGCAAGCAGGCTATAGCAAAGCGGAAATTAAATTAGCGCAAACAACATTCGATGACATCAATGAGTTAATGAAGCTTAACGGTGTGCTAGAGAATGTATATTTTGGTGTGGCATTAGGTGCTGTGCTATTACTCGCCGCGATTGGTCTTGCGATTACATTTGGTGTAATGGGTGTGATTAACATGGCCCATGGCGAAATGATCATGTTAGGGGCTTACACCACGTTTGTTATCCAGCAACTGATGCCGAACAACATAGGTTTATCATTAGTGGTAGCGGTACCGGCTGCATTTTTAGTATCGGGTTTAGTCGGCGTATTAATTGAACGCAGTGTGATTCGCCATTTGTACGGCCGCCCATTAGAAACGTTACTTGCCACATTTGGTATCAGCCTTGTTTTACAACAAGCGGTACGTTCTATTTTTGGCCCGCTTAACCAAGATGTGCAAACACCTGGTTGGATGGCGGGTACGTTTACCGTGAACGCCGGCTTAGAGCTTACCTTTAATCGCTTATACATCATCATTTTTAGTTTATTAGTGTTGGCTGCGTTGGCAGTTGTCCTTAAGAAAACGTTATTTGGTTTGCAAATGCGAGCAGTGACAATGAACCGCCCAATGGCCAGTTCCATGGGAATCAAAACCGGTTGGGTTGATGCATTGACGTTCGGTTTGGGTTCAGGCATTGCGGGTATTGCAGGTGTTGCTCTTAGTCAGTTAACCAATGTAGGCCCTAACCTTGGCCAGCAATACATCATTGATAGTTTCATGGTGGTGGTATTTGGTGGTGTGGGTAATTTATGGGGAACCTTAGTGGGTGCAATGTCCCTTGGTATTGCGAATAAAATATTCGAGCCAATGGCCGGTGCCGTACTGGCAAAAATTATTGTCTTGGTTGCGATCATTTTGTTTATACAAAAACGTCCTCGCGGTTTATTCGCATTAAAAGGCCGCTCGGTGGAGGATTAATTGATGACTATTTCACAAACACAGGCACCTAAGTTAGGGCCGTTAGCAACTTTGTTAGTAGGCGATAAAGGCGGTCAACGATTGTTAATAGCAATCATCGCAGTGGCTATTATCTTTCCGTTTTGTAATTTGGTGTTCTCACCGGATTCTATTTTTCATGTTTCTACTTATGCTTTGACGTTAACCGGTAAATATTTATGTTATGCCTTGCTGGCATTATCGGTTGATTTGATTTGGGGCTATTGCGGTATTTTAAGCTTGGGTCACGGTGCTTTTTTTGCATTAGGGGGTTATGCCATGGGCATGTACCTTATGCATCAAATTGGTGATCGTGGTGTATATGGTAATCCTGACTTACCCGACTTCATGGTGTTTTTAAGTTGGGGAGAGCTGCCTTGGTATTGGCTTGGCTTTGATCAATTTTGGTTTGCCATGTTAATGGTACTGTTGGTGCCAGGAACGCTGGCGTTTGTGTTTGGTTGGTTGGCATTTCGCTCCCGTGTAACGGGTGTGTATCTTTCAATTATTACCCAAGCGTTAACCTACGCCTTAATGCTGGCGTTTTTTAGAAATGACATGGGCTTTGGTGGCAACAATGGTTTAACCGATTTTAAAGACATTCTCGGTTTTGATTTACAAAGCAGTGGCACGCGTAATGTATTGTTTATTGCATCTGCATTGGCACTGGCCTTGGGTTACTTAATTAGCCGTTTTATTACCACCTCAAAATTGGGTCGTGTACTGGTCAGTATCCGCGATGCAGAAAGTCGCACACGCTTTTTAGGTTACCGTGTTGAGCATTACAAACTGTTTGTATTTGTGGCCTCTGCCATGATGGCCGGTGTAGCGGGTGCTTTGTATGTGCCTCAAGTGGGCATTATTAACCCTGGTGAATTTACGCCTATTAACTCTATCGAAATTATTATCTGGGTAGCCGTTGGTGGTCGTGGCAGTTTGTTTGGTGCAGTGATTGGTGCCGTGGCCGTTAACTACGCTAAAACCTATTTTACCGGTGCATTTGCTGAGCTGTGGTTGTTTATGTTGGGCGGCTTGTTCGTATTAACCACCTTGTATTTGCCTAAAGGCATTGTAGGTTGGGTCAAACAAATGCAAGAAGGTGATGGCAAAGCAGCACAATGGTTAACGTTACTTACCAATAAATTCTCGAATAAGGGGGCGTAATTATGAGCGCATTACGACCTAAACACTTAGAACAAGAATACAGTTTATATATGGACGGCGTGAGCGTGAGCTTTGATGGCTTTAAAGCGCTTAATAATTTATCCCTTTATATTAAGCCCGGTGAAATGCGCGCGATTATAGGCCCAAATGGCGCGGGTAAAACCACCATGATGGATGTGATTACCGGTAAAACCAAACCAGATAACGGTACGGTTTTATTTAATAACACCACAGACTTGACTCAATTTGATGAAGCCGCGGTTGCTAATATTGGAGTGGGCCGTAAATTTCAAAAACCAAGCGTCATTGAAAGCTTAACTGTATTTGAAAATTTAGAGCTATCGCAAAAAGGCGGCCGTGGTATTTGGCAGGCTTTGTTTCACTCGTTAAGTGATCAGCAAGAGCAAAAAATTGCAGAAACCCTAGAGCTGATTGCTTTAACTGACAAGCGTGATGAGCTCGCGGCTAATTTGTCCCATGGCCAAAAACAATGGTTAGAAATAGGCATGCTTATCTCACAAGAACCAGAGCTTTTATTAATTGATGAACCCGCCGCTGGCATGACCGACGAAGAAACCATGAAGACCGCAGAGCTATTTAAAAAACTCGCTAAAAAGCATTCGTTAGTGGTTGTCGAACATGACATGGACTTTATTGCAGCACTTGATTGCAAAGTGACGGTATTGCACGAAGGCAGTGTGTTGGCCGAAGGCTCGTTAGAGTCTGTGCAAAACAATCAACAAGTCATCGAAGTGTATTTGGGGCGTTAATTATGTTGGAAGTTAAAAATTTAGATGTCGCTTATGGCGCAAGCCAAGCACTTTACGATGTTTCCATGAGCGCTGAAATAGGTAAAGTCACTTGTGTACTTGGGCGCAACGGTGTGGGCAAAACCACATTAATGAAAGCGTTGTCAGGCCACTTATCCCCAAAAGCGGGTGATGTCGTGTGGCAAGGGGGCTCGATTTCGGGGCAAGCACCGTATGACCGTGCTAAAAATGGCATTGCTTATGTGCCGCAAGGTCGTGATATTTTTTCGCAATTAACCGTTGAAGAAAACTTAAAAACCGCATTTTCAAGTTTACCTAAAAAACTGCGTTTTATTGATGAAGAAGTGTTTGAGTTGTTTCCTGTGCTTAAAAAGATGCTGCATCGTCGAGGTGGTGATTTAAGTGGCGGCCAACAGCAGCAGCTTGCAATTGCGCGTGCGTTATTGCTGCGCCCTAAAATGTTGATTTTGGATGAGCCAACAGAAGGCATTCAGCCTTCGATTATTAAGGATATTCAGAAAGTCATCGAGCTTTTGCGCGAAAGGGGCACCATGGCCATTATCTTGGTAGAGCAATACTTAGACTTTGCCACGGCACTGGCTGATGAATACATTATTTTAGAACGTGGCCGTGTTGTTTCCGCTGGGGACCAGCAACAACTTCAAACATCGGATGATGTTCAGCGGTTGTTAGCGATTTAATGAAAAGTAGGCGTATCCACCTCGGTGCGCCTTTTACGATTCCAGTGGTTATAGTGAGATTTAGTTAATCAATCGTGGTGCGTGCGCACTAATGTGGTGCTAAAAAGTCAGCTGATCAAGTGGTCAACTATCTTCAGCCCTTATGAATAAAGGGTTTTGATAGTTGGCTCCCTCTTTGCATTATTAGCAGTCAACTTTATAAAAAGATGTTTTATGCATCATTACTGTGCAAAGAAGACGGTTTATTCATGAATATGTTGAGTGCCCCACAAGCCAATGCACAAGTTGATGGAATAGATCCTCGTTGGCGTGCGCTGTTTCGTGGCGAGTTTTACGCAGCATCAACGTCTTCTAATGGTCTTCATACGCGCATGGGTAAGACCATGCATTTTGGGCCTCTACGTGTACAGCGACCGTTTTATCCTGAAGGTCCTGAATTACTGCATATGTATTTGCTTCACCCACCAGGTGGCTTAGTAGGGGGCGATCAATTAGTCATACAAGTGCATGCCCATGATCAAGCTAAGGTATTGGTGACAACGCCGTCAGCAGGCAAACTGTATCGAAATGAAACTGAATTAAATCAAGTACAGCAAGTGTCGATTCAAGTAGGTGCTGACAGTGCCGTGGAATATTTGCCCCAAGAAAATATTATTTTTAACGGGGCAAAAGGCGAATTAAATACCAAGGTACAGGTCAGCGGTGACGGTTTATTTATTGGTTGGGAAATCACCTGCCTAGGTCGCCCAGAAAGTGATGCATTGTTTACCGAGGGTAAACTCAAACAAACCTTGGCTATTTATCAAGATGAAACCTTATTGTTTATCGACCGTTTTAATTTAGATGCATTAAGCGGTGTATTAAGTAGTCGTGTCGGTTTACAAAATTATTCTGTATTTGCCACGTTTGTCATTAATCGAAATATTGATTCCGCCGTTATGCAATCTTTACTTGAGCTGCAAGAAGCCTGTAATGCGTTATCACACGATGTCCTTATTGGTATTACGCAAAAAAAAGGCCTCATAATTATTCGTGCTCTTGGCCAGCGAGCCGAACCGATTCGCAATCAATTTGAACGTATTTGGCAGCTATTACGCCCGTCTGTTTATGGTCGTGAAGCGTGTACCCCAAGAATTTGGAATACTTAATTTAAGGCAAGGCTGTGGTCTTGCCTAGGAGAACACTATGGAATTGTCACCTCGTGAAAAAGATAAGCTCTTGCTGTATGTCGCAGGCGAAGTTGCACAAAAGCGCAAAAATCGCGGTGTGAAGTTAAATTACCCAGAAACCATTGCGTTGATCAGTTGCTTCATTATGGAAGGCGCTCGTGATGGCTTAACCGTGGCGCAATTAATGAATGATGGTCGCCAAGTGATCGGCCGTGATGATGTGATGGATGGCATTGCGGAAATGATTCATGAAGTGCAAGTAGAGGCCACCTTCCCGGACGGGACGAAATTGGTAACGGTACACAACCCAATCGCTTAATTGAGGGAAGCTAGCTGCGTTGTTATTACGGCGTTAAATTTTTAATTTTGATCGTAACATAGGCAAGCTATGCGCCTCACAAAATTAAAAATTTGCCTTGTACTAACGGCTTCGCAAACGCTCCTGAAAAATTGTGAAGGGTGTTATTTGTAGGAGGCCGCTCGCGAGCGAATCTCTGATTAAAAAATTAAGCGTTTAAGGAATAATTATGATCCCAGGTGAAGTGATTTGTGCACAAGGCGATATTGAACTGAACGTGGGTTTGGACACGTTAACCGTCACCGTTGCCAATACAGGTGATCGACCAATTCAAGTGGGCAGTCATTATCATTTTTATGAAACTAACCCAGCATTAACGTTTGAGCGAGACAACACAAAAGGCTTTCGCTTAAACGTAGCCGCGGGCACTGCGGTGCGGTTTGAGCCAGGGCAAACACGAACGGTTGAATTGGTGGCCATTGCAGGTAAGAGAAAAATTTACGGATTCCGCGGTGAGGTAATGGGGCAATTATGAAAATCTCAAGACAAGCATATGCCGACATGTACGGCGCCACGGTGGGTGATAAAGTTCGCCTAGGCGATACCGAATTATTTATTACCCCAGAAAAAGATTACACGGTTTACGGCGACGAAGTGAAATTTGGCGGTGGTAAAGTGATCCGTGATGGTATGGGCCAAAGCCAAGCCATGAGTGAACAAATAGCCGATACTGTTATCACCAATGCGTTGATTCTAGATTATTGGGGCATCGTAAAAGCGGATGTGGGCATTAAAGCGGGCCGTATCATGGCCATCGGTAAAGCGGGTAATCCAGACACTCAACAAAACGTCACCATCGAAGTTGGGCCGGGCACGGAAGTCATAGCAGGTGAAGGGCAAATTCTCACCCCAGGTGCTATTGATGCCCACATACATTTCATTTGTCCGCAACAAATTGAAGAAGCACTCATGAGCGGTGTGACTACAATGTTGGGTGGTGGCACAGGCCCAGCAACGGGCACCAATGCAACCACGTGTACTCCCGGGCCATGGCATATCGGTAAGATGCTACAAGCGGTTGATGACTTGCCAATGAATATTGGTTTTTTAGGTAAAGGGAATGCCAGCTTGCCTGGGCCGTTAATCGAACAAGTTGAAGCTGGCGTCATGGGTTTAAAATTGCACGAAGATTGGGGTACGACACCTGCTTCTATTGATAACTGCTTAACCGTCGCCGAAGAGCATGATGTGCAAGTGGCTATTCACACCGATACGTTAAATGAATCCGGTTTTGTTGAAGACACGTTGGCCGCATTTAAAGGCCGTGTGATTCATACTTATCACACAGAAGGCGCGGGCGGTGGTCACGCGCCTGATATTATTAAGGCCTGTGGCGAAAGCAATGTATTGCCATCATCAACTAACCCGACCCGTCCTTACACGGTGAACACGGTTGATGAACATTTAGACATGCTCATGGTGTGTCACCATTTAGACCCTAACATTCCAGAAGACGTGGCGTTTGCCGATTCACGTATTCGCCGTGAAACCATTGCTGCTGAAGATATTTTGCATGACCTTGGGGCGTTCTCAATGATCTCATCAGACTCGCAAGCCATGGGCCGTGTGGGTGAAGTGATTACACGTACTTGGCAAACCGCGCACAAAATGAAAGTTCAACGCGGCGCATTAGCTGAAGACGCTAATGCAGAAGTCGAAGGCACAGATAACTTTCGTTGCAAACGTTACATTGCAAAATACGCCATTAACCCAGCCATCACTATGGGCGTGGCCCATGAAGTGGGTTCCATTGAAGTGGGTAAACTTGCGGATTTAGTCCTGTGGAAACCCATGTTTTTTGGAACCAAGCCATCGCTGATTTTAAAAGGCGGCATGATTGCGGGTGCCCCAATGGGTGACCCTAATGCATCGATTCCAACACCTCAACCTGTGCATTATCGACCTATGTTTGGTGCCATGGGTAAAGCGGTGAATCAAACCAGTATTACTTTTGTATCCAAAGCGTCTATTGAAAAAGATACGTTGTCTTATTTAGGGTTACAAAAACAATTAAGCGCGGTGAAAAATACACGCACAATTTCGAAAGCAGACATGAAGCTTAACGATTACCAGCCCGTGTTAGAAGTAGACCCAGAAACCTAT
>JAWUXY010000088.1:0-10425 GCA_034111105.1 Bermanella sp.
GGCAATGGAATGACCATTTTCAGTCACTTGCTTGACCGCTGCTATCTTGAATTCTTCGTTGTATCGTTCACCAGCCATAATGGCCTCCTCTTTAAGTACATTATATAGTTAAAGAGTGTCTAGTGAACTAGGGGCGATTCACTTGATAGATTTTCGGGGAGTTTTCTTCTTTTTCTCATTAAATTCACCTATATTCTGCCACATCAGCTCGATTGATATATTCTTCGCAGAGCATATTTGTCGTGTTTGTTTTGATGGGTTCTTGCTTTGTTTTTGTCATACTGCGTCTGCATCTAGTTCATCGTCGCTTATTGTGTAGAGCGCTTCAAGTGTTCGCCTTATACCAGATATATCTGCATCAATTCCCTTAGCTCATGTTTATTATCATAGTTCCCATTGGGATCTATTTAAGTCTTTTTTCAATTGATTTTTTAGCTTTTGAATCAGCTAAATAATCAAACGTTTCAATGTGTGCAGCGATGTAAACTGGTACTTTTCGAGTGCCAGATAAAAACTCGCTCATTTTTGATTTATTAACACGTAAAACCTTGGCGGCATCCGTGGGCTGTAAGCTCCACTTGTCTAGCCAATTTTGTAATTCTTCTTTATTCATGCAGCCTCTCGTCATCAATTGCGTATAAGGTCTCTAAGGTTCGCTTAATGCCCATAATGTCAGCGTCTGTATATTCATACGGCATATCGTCTGTTTCGTGACGTAACAAGACGCACAATTCAACTTCGCTAGCACCAAGCCTTGCTGAACGTGTTGCTAGTGTCCTCCGCCCTGAGTGAGTACTAAAACCTTTGATTCCAGCTTCACGCCCCCATTTGGTTACCATGGTTTGCAATGTATCGCAGGCCCAATAGATTTTTTCTTCACCATTACTACTTACACGTTTTTTTTGTTTTAACGCGTAAGCGCGTTTGTTCTCTGAAAGTATTACTTTAGAATCTTTTTTAAGACCTCGATAATGAGGGTTATCATCCATAATTAGACGCCTTACAACACGAAATTTAATATATTGTTCAAGTGCGTTAAGTAATTTCTTATGATAAAAAAACACATGACCCGCTTTATTGTTCTTACAATATTTTGCTGGAATTATCACATCATTCTTTAATTTTCCGCTTTTCCAAAGCACATCTTTAATTTCGATTCCAGCCACTTCTGATATACGAAAGCCCGCCGCAAACAAAAGCCAAACGATCAATACATTACGTTCTGGATTTCGCGTCTGTGTAGCAACAAATAAAAGCCGTTTTAGCTCTCTTGGCGTAAGAACAGGTGCTTTTTTCTTTCGATTGTCGCTAAGTCTTCTTATTAATCTTGGCCTTGCCATAACTCATTACGCTGGACTCTTTCCCCTAAGTTAGACTATTCACGAATGAATCGCAACAAAGCCCATAAAATAAGGACTTAAGGGAATAGCATCATCCCGATAGCCATCATTAACACAGTTATAAACACCACTACTAACACCTACCTATTTGTTCTACCTTTTTTCTTTCCCCACAAACCAAATCACTATATATTAGGTAAATCTAATTTAGATGTATCTAAATTTAATGCAAGATGCCTCTAGGACAGCCTATCCTCTACACTTACCAAAGGCATTTCACAGGATAAATACATGAAGCGCTTTCGATTACTCACAATATTCATAGCTTTAGTGTCACTGTTTAGCTCCACCACATGGGCAAATGATGTTGATACCTATCGCGCTAGCCTAAAAAACTATCCTAGTTGGTTCATATTAGAGGCTGAAATTGAAGCCATTAATCAAGCCACCATCAGTGCACAAACCAGTGGCCGCGTGCAATCTATTGAGGTGGATGTTAACGACTATGTTCAAACAGGTGACCTCATCATTCAGCTGCGCAACAAACAACAAAAAGCCGCTGTTGCGCAAGCCACCGCTGGGTTAACCCAGGCACAAGCGTTAAGCACAGATGCTCAATCTCAACTAAAACGTGCCACCCCTCTATTTGAACAAGGCTCTGTCTCTAAGGGGCAATATGATTCGATTAAAGCCAATGCCGCATCCGTCGCCGCGCAAGCAAAAGCATCGCAAGCCTTGCTGGCGCAAGCTCAAGAGCAGTTATCGTATACCCAAATTCGCGCGCCCTACGCTGGCATCGTTAAGGCTCGACTCGTCGAAATAGGTGAAGCGGTTAATCCTGGTACGCCATTAATGACAGGGTTATCGCTTAATCAATTACGAGCCGTTGCGCATTTACCGCAGCGTTTTATTACGATGGTGACGCCTCAATCTCAATTATTCGTCACGCATAAAAATCAAACTTTGCCATCAACAAGCGTTACGATTTTTCCGTTTGCCGACTCTAACAGTCGCAGTTTTAAAATACGGGCGGATATTAAAGCCGATAACGTAGGTTTGTTCCCTGGTATGTGGGTAAAGCTTAATATCCCCATGGCAGAACAGCCTGCTATTCGTATTCCGGCCAATGCTGTGATACACAAAGGCGAAGCCCGTTATGTTTACATCAAACAGAACAATACTTTTTTGCTGAGACAAGTGCGTTTAGGTGAGCAACACCCATCAACGTCCAAACACAATACTCAAATGTTTGTTGAGGTACTGGCTGGCATTAAAGATGGCGATGTGATTGCAGCCAACCCTTCGTTGGTTATGGCTGCTCAGGAGATTTAGCATGACTGAGCATTCATCAATCAAATCAACCCCCTTGGGGATTAGTGGCCGTTTAGCCAAAACGTTTCAGAATAATGCCATTACACCGTTACTCGCGTTATTTGGATTATTACTGGGCTTTTTTGCCATTATGGTAACGCCCAAAGAAGAAGAGCCACAAATTGATGTAACGTTTGCCAATGTTTTTATTGCGTTCCCCGGTGCATCGGCAAAAGAAGTCGAGAGTCTTATTAGCACACCCGCTGAACAAGTCTTAAGCGAAATAAAAGGCGTGGATGATATTTTCAGTGTCTCCCGCCCCGGTATGTCGGTATTAACGGTCGCGTTTGAAGTAGGTCTAAAACGCGAAACCGCTATTTTAAATTTATACAACCAAGTGTATAGCCATCAAGATTGGTTGCCCGCAAATCTTGGCGCATCACAACCCATCATCAAGCCTCAAGGCATCGATGATGTCCCCATTATGTCGCTCACATTATTTAGCGAAGATGCATCTGTTTCAACTCAACAACTCACCGAACTGGCCCATGTATTAGAAGTCGAATTAAAGCGCATTGATGGCACACGTGATATTTACACCATCGGCGCACAACAAGATGTGGTTAACGTGCGTCTTGATCCGGTTCGCTTAAGTGCTTACAACATCACCATTGAGAACGTTGCAAATACACTGTTAAACGCCAATGTCAGTGCACCGGTTCATAATGTTTATCAGCCGCAAAAGTACATCCAAGTACAAGCCGGACATTTTTTAACCCGTGTTTCTGAGATTCAGCAACTGGTCATTGGTCTGGCAAAAAATGGCAGCCCTGTTTACTTATCCGATGTAGCCGACATTGTTCATGGTGCTGATATTCCTGAATCCCAAGTACTGCATTTTGAAAATAGCCTAAGCGCGAATCAAAGCGCGGTGACCATCGCCATTGCCAAGCAACCAGGAAAAAATGCCTTTGATATCACCAGCGATATTGAAAAACGCTTAGAGCAACTATCAAACATTGTCATACCCGATAACATTAAAATAAACGTCACACGCAATTATGGTGATACCGCAAAAGATAAAAGTGACAAGCTCATTGCAAAATTATTATTTGCCACCGTCGCCGTTGTGTTGTTGGTACTCGTGACGATGAGCTGGCGCGAAGCCATTATTGTGGGCGGCGCGATATTTATCACGCTCGCCATTACATTATTTGCCAGCTGGGCATGGGGGTTCACACTTAACCGCATTTCATTGTTTGCACTGATTTTTAGTATTGGCATTTTAGTGGATGACGCCATTGTCGTGGTTGAGAATATTCATCGGCATTTACACATGGGCGGCAAAAAACTGTTAGATATTATCCCAATAGCTGTAGATGAAGTGGGCGGCCCGACCATTCTTGCAACGTTTACTGTTATTGCAGCTTTGATGCCCATGGCCTTTGTGACAGGGTTAATGGGGCCGTATATGAGCCCTATTCCCATTAATGCCAGTACCGGCATGTTAATTTCATTGGCCATTGCATTTATTGTAACGCCTTGGCTATCGTATCAATTATTGAAAAACCAAGCATCAACCAACCATCATCACAGCGATGAAAACACCACCAAGGAAGCCAAAACATATAAGGTATTTAATCGAATTATGCGCCCGCTTATCCAAGGTCAAAACGCGGCCCGCAATCGTTTAAAGGTGTTAGCGCTAGTGATCGGATTGATTTTATTGTCTGTTTCATTGCCCGTAATGAAAATGGTCGTGCTTAAAATGCTGCCATTCGACAATAAGTCTGAATTCCAAGTCATTGTTGATATGCCTGAAGACACACCAATGGAAGAAACACTGATTGTATTAGAGGCCCTTGGAGAAGAATTAAAATTGAATGAATACGTAAAAGACTTTCAGCTATACGCTGGCATCAACGCTCCAATTAATTTTAACGGTTTGATTCGCCAATATTATTTACGTAACGAGCCTCACATGGGCGATATACAAGTAAACCTCTTATCAAAAGGTGAACGCGACGAGCAAAGCCATGATATTGCGCGCCAGTTACGGCCAGAATTACAGCGTATCGGCAAACAATTTAATGCCAACGTAAAATTAGCCGAAGTACCACCAGGGCCTCCGGTTATGGCGCCCATTGTAGCTGAGGTATATGGCGCAAATTACAATGAGCAAATTGCCACGGCCAAAGCCCTGCGCGCCGTGTTTGAACGCACAACCGACATCATTGATGTAGACGACAGTATCGAAGCGTCTCAGCAAAAAACCACCATACACATTGACCGCCAAAAGGCCGCTCAATTTGCCGTCCCTTATGCAAGCATCGTTAATGCGCTAGATATTGCGTTGGGAGGTAAAGATGTCAGTTACTTACATGCGCAACATAATAAGTACGCCACTCCGATTCGCTTAGAATATAACGACAGCGATAAGGGTAGTTGGCAAACGTTACTTAATACCAAAGTCAGCAGCTTAAATGGCCAGTTAATATCCATTGCGGATATGACAACGCTGACCCATGGCACCATCGATAACATCATTTATCATAAAAATTTATTGCCCGTAGTATTTGTAAACGCCGATATGGCCGGTGACTTAGACAGTCCACTATATGGTTTATTTGATATGTCACTTGCAATGGACGACGCCGCAACGCAACAAAATGGCTTTAGCCCCAAGCAATATTTTATTCATCAGCCACAGGTCACGCATAAACCATCTATTAAGTGGGATGGCGAATGGCAAATCACCTACGAGACGTTTCGTGATATGGGGATTGCTTATGCCATCGGCATGATCTTGATATATTTATTAGTGGTGGCTCAGTTTAAAAGCTATCTAGTGCCTTTAATCATCATGGCCCCTATTCCATTAACCATTATTGGGGTCATGCCGGGCCATGCTTTATTAGGCGCACAATTTACCGCCACAAGCATGATTGGCATGATTGCCTTGGCCGGAATTATCGTACGTAACTCCATTTTATTGGTTGATTTTATTAATCAAGAATTAGACAAAGGCATCGATATTGTAGAAGCTGCCATTAACAGCGCCGCCGTGCGGACAAAACCCATTATGTTAACCGGCATTGCCGCCATGACGGGGGCCTTCTTTATATTGGACGACCCCATCTTTAATGGTTTAGCCATTAGCTTAATCTTTGGAATTTTAATCAGTACGCTCTTCACCCTAGTACTCATCCCAATGCTGTATTGCGTATACAAACGCAATTAATCTCAATAAAAAGGCTTTATAAGTATTCATAAAGCCTTTCATTCAGGTTCTATTCAGATAAGCTTGTTAATATTAAACATTTAATATTTGAAGCAGGCTTTGTGTTGCGAACATTATTATCTATAACCCTTTTGCTGCTTAGTTGCGCCAGTCTTGGCGCGCAAGAGCAAGCGACTGAGGACGAAAGTGACCCTTACTGGTTTGATGAAACGTTAGAAGACATGGTCACGCCCCTTAAACAGTGGGTCGAGGACCAAGTACATTCATCTGACGCGCCCACTGAAAATATCTTCCGTGACAGTGATTTACGCCAAGCCATAAAAAAAGCCCTCGCTATCTTTCCTGGTACGGTATTAAGCGCCCAATACCTCAACCAACAGTACAAAATCAAAATAATCTCTGAGCAAGGCGTGATTGATGTGGTGACGATCAATATGGAGGAAGCAAATGAAACTCCTGCTAATTGAAGATGACAATGTCTTACGCGAACAATTACGCCTCAGCTTAGAAAAAGCCAATTTTACAGTCACATGCAGTGCCGATGGTGAAGATGGCTGGTATCAAGCAAAAGAATTTGAATTTGACTTGGCTATTATTGATATTGGCCTGCCTAAGCTATCAGGGCTTGAGGTCATCACAAACATTCGCAACAAAGGCTTAGCACTGCCCATATTAATTTTAACCGCCCGCAGTAGCTGGCAAGACAAAGTAGAAGGCCTAAACGCTGGCGCGGATGACTACCTTGCTAAACCGTTTCAATTAGAAGAACTGATTGCACGTGTGCAGGCTATGATTCGCCGCTCGTCGGGGTTTCCTAATAACATCATCGAACACGGTGACATCATACTCGACAGCACCACTCAAAGTGTTCGCAGTCAAGACCGCGATGTTGTACTCACCGCATTTGAATATAAAGTCCTTGAATACTTTATGCGCCATCCTCAACAGGTCATCTCTAAAACACGTTTAATGGACTACCTATACAATAATGATCAAGACAGAGACAGTAATGTTATTGAAGTACTGGTTAGCCGCCTACGGCAAAAATTAGACCCTAACAATACCATCAAACCTCTAGAAACATTACGAGGCCGAGGTTATCAATTTACGCTTAAAGGCAAAATGTCATGACGTTTTCACTGCGTAAACGTTTTTTTATTTTCACCGCCATTGCCTCTATCATTGTGATGCTTGTCAGCTCACTTATATTAAACTATGTGTACACCTTAGAGCTAAAAACAGAAGCGCAAGATAAACTTCGCCTGCATATTTTTAATCTTTTGTCTGTTTCTAATTTTAAAAATAATGAAATAGCCCTGCCTGTTATATTATCCAACCCTGATTTTAACCGTGAAAACAGCCCTTTATTCTCTTATGTTACGAATCAAGAGAATCAAAAAGTATGGCAATCGCTTTCACTCTCAAAAGAAATTCATATTGAAGACAAACAGTCAAAAACCGGAAAATGGAATTTTGGTGAAATACGTTTTGAACAAGATGAATACCTATGGGCAAGTTATGGCATCAGTTGGAACCAAAGCCCGAAAAGCTATCGATATATGGTGGCAGTTAATAGTCAGCTGCTAAATGATGTCATTATGCGTTTTCGTATTTGGTTGGTTGGCGGTTTTATTTTTGTGAGCCTGCTTTTTTTATTGATTCAGCACTGGGTACTTAAACTTGCGTTTAATCCGATTAAGTCACTTAAACAAGAAATCATTCAATTAGAAAACGGCAACCAAGATCATATAATGAAACAATACCCAAAAGAATTAGTGGGTGTTAGCCATAATATTAATGCGCTGATTAAAAAAGAGCGCAATCAAAGAGAAAAATACCGAACCAGCATGGCTGACTTAGCCCATAGCTTAAAAACGCCCGTGGCTATTATTAATAATGAGCTGGGTCACAGTAACGACAACTTAATCGTACATAATGCTCTGTCGCGTATAAACGAGACCATCGAGTACCAATTAAGAAAAGCGGTTATCAGCGGGCCTCATGTTATTTCACAAGGCGTCAATATTGAAAAATCCGTTAATGATGTGGTGTCTGCATTACAGAAAATACACATTGACCGCCAGATTATCGTTAAGATAACGGTGCCCAGTGACGTCACATTCCCTGGAGACAGCAATGACCTGCTAGAAGTACTGGGTAATCTATTAGACAATGGTTTTAAATACGCAAAATCGACGATATCGGTTAATGTTAGTACACGCAATAACAAACTCATCATCACAATCGAAGACGATGGTAATGGGTTATTAAGCGAAGATTGCATGATTATTTTTAATCGCGGTTTGCGCATAGATGAAACGCCTAACGGACAAGGATTAGGGTTATCTATTGTGAAAAACGTTATTGAAAGCTATCACGGCTCAATAGAAGCATCGACATCACCGCTAGGCGGTGCACGCTTCATGATTGAAATACCACTAAGGACGCACAATGAAAATAATTAGCATGCTGCTTGCCGTTATCTTTTTATCGGCTTGCTCGTCTGTCACCATGCGCACAGACGATAAACCTAAATCTCATGCTGCACCCACCTTTCAAAAAACCTACACATACTGGTGGTGGTATTCGGTGGGCGAACATGATGTCAACGTACGTGAGATATGCAAAGGCAAGCCTGTTGAGCAAATACAAACCATTACCACAGCCACTGACTTTCTTGCCCATATATTTACCCTAGGTATTTATGCACCAAGAACAGCAAGAGTATGGTGTAAGGAGGGGGATCTATGAGCTTTCAATATAGAAAAATTTTAGTCAGCATTGGCGTGCTCGCTTCACTTGGTGGCTGCGCTAAAATGAACTTTATAAACGGTGTTGAGGTGAACGAAACCGTTAAGCGTGATCAATGGCATCACTCGGGTTTATTAGACCTCATTGAATTCAGTGCACCCGTTAAAATCAATTATCTGTGCGATGACAAACAATGGGATACAATTACGATTGAGAAAAACTTTGCAAATATAGTTGCTAGCACTCTTTATATTTACACACCTTGGATAGCGCATTATGAGTGTCGAGAAAATATTGATTATTGATTACTAAGAAGTACAACGCTAGCGAGAAAAAAGGGCTTACACATTATGTGTAAGCCCTTTTTCATGAGATTAGAATATAAATTTAGCACCTAATGAAAACAAGCTAGGTAAATCCGATACTTTTTCGCGGGTCGAATAATCGTCATTGTAATCATATCCGGTGATATTCTGACGACCATAAATGTTCTTCACATCAAAATATATATTGGTCATCTCACTTTTTTGATAATCAATGCGCAAGTCCATGGAGTGCACCGCTGATAAGCGTTCACTATTGATCTTGCCTTCAATCGGGTCATATAGATACGGGTCACTGCCACAGCCTGCACCTGTATTATCGGCCTCGTAACCGCTGTCACATTTGTATACGGCTTTACCGCCAGAAATAGGCGTCACTAGATTTCCGCTTTGGTAGCGCCATTTAGCACCCACCGTCATTTTTGGGGTCAGTTCATAGCTCGCCACTAGGTTAACTATCCAAGGACGATCATAAGAGTAATTAAAACTTTCATCCGTAATGGTGTTTTTACGCTTTGTTTTACTGTAGGTCACCGATGCCCAACCATACCATCTATCTGTCAAATTCTTATTCACTAGAAATTCAACCCCATAAGTATGACCTTCGGCGGCATTTAAAAATTTCTTTTCGTTAGGCGACGTTTTTTCATCATATGCAGGATTAGAAATTACTAGGTCATGTAAATCTTTGTAATACACTTCTAATTTAGCGCTAACACTGTCATCTAACTGGTACTCAAAACCTGTTACATAATGCTCACTGTTGGGCATATCTAATTCAGGGTTACCCGTTTCTTTTAATACCGCAAAGAAATCACGAGGGGTTTGAGTGTGCCTGCCAACCGCCCCAGTTAAGGTCCAGTTGTCTGTTAACTCATAACGGGATTGAAACCTTGGCTCAATGGTGGTTTCTTTCATATAATCATCATAGACATTGTTCATACCAAATGTCAGCTGTAGATACGGCGTAGCCATCCAATCATAAGCGTTAAAAATACGGGTTGTATCAAGGGTTAATTTATCTTTTAATGTGATTTTAGTTCCGGTTGATGCAGGCCCACAAACTTCTAAGTCGTCATTACACGGGTCATACAAACCTGACATATTATAACGTAAAATATTTTGCGAAAACTCTGCGCCATAACGGTAATTGTCACCATTATTTAGCGGGGTTTCAAACTGCATTTTCATACGATAATCATCACTGGTGGTAACAATATCGAATAAGGTGCCGATTTTAAATTTAAAATCTTGCTCTTTGTGGCTAAACACAAATAAACCAGATGTGCCGCCAGAATAAAGCGTGTCATACATAAAACCCTGGCTATTGTAATAACCATCGGAATTCAATTCCCCAACAATAGCAGGCTCTTTATTGGCATCTTCGTATTTATCACCAATCTCAATGGTCACATGATCACGGGCACCTAACGCAAGAAACTTCAAATTGCTGGTATCA
>JAWUXY010000089.1:0-11492 GCA_034111105.1 Bermanella sp.
GTAACATCTACTGTGATCATGTCCATAGAAACTCGCCCCGCAATCGGTCTGTGCTGGCCACGAATCAATACGGGGGTCCCGCTTTTAGCACTACGCGGGTACCCATCACCATAACCAATCGCCACAACCGCGATACGGCAATCTTTATCTGCCACGTACGCTTGACCATAACCAACACTTTCACCTGCGCGAATGTCATGCAGGGCGATGATCTCACTTTGTAATGTCATCACGGGTAATAAGCCCAATTCAGGGCCGGTTTTATCCACAATAGGACTTGATCCATACAACATAATGCCAGGACGAATTAACTGATGGTGGCACTGGGGTAGCGTCATGACGGCGGCACTATTGCACAAACTCATTGGTAATTTCATGGCGGTTAAAGACTGCAAAGCACGAATTTGCTGCTCAACAAATGGATGGCCGACCTCATCAGCACACGCAAAATGGCTCATAAGCTGAATACTATTAACCACACTCAAAGACCGCAATTGACTCACAACACCGGGAACATCTTGCACCGCAAACCCTAAACGATGCATGCCGCTATCCACTTTTACAAAAATATGAACAGCACCGCCGCTTAATGACGATAACCAAGCCACTTGTGCTTGATTATGCACCGCTAACTCTAGGTCAAGATCGAGCGCAGTTTGGCATTCTTGGAGGTCCATTGGGCCTTCTAAGACCAATATTGGCAGAAGCAGCCCTAGCTCACGTAGCGTGACGGCTTCATCCACACACGCCACAGCAAAACCATCCGCGGTGGGCGATAGTGCGTTGACCACCTGTGCGACACCATGCCCATAAGCATTGGCTTTCACCACCGCATAGGCATGACTATTAGGTGCGCTGCGCTTAGCCAGTTGATAGTTTTCACGCAGTGCGTGTAGATCAATAATTGCTTGTGTGGCTCTTGCCATACTGCCTGTCCGATAAAAATGCGTTATACTCGCGGGTTCAAATTTGCAGCCTATCTGCTTTAAGCTCGATGCATACTTTGTGACCGCACCTTGGCTAGATGCCAACTGGTTTTTGTTACCTAATACAAGAAATGTCCTAGGTAATTTAATACAAATACTTTAGCCTAGTCGTGCAGTTATACCCTGCAAATCCCCTGGCATTGTACCGCTTTTTAGATGAATACGTAGTAATTATGGGTCATAGTTTAATTCCAGAACGCATGCTAGTGGTTTCACCTAGCCTTGCCGCCACCATAGGTCTTGAAGAAGCCATTGTCTTACAAGCCCTTAACGATGGCGCACAGCCCCATGATGCGGATTGGCAGTTCATCAATAAAACCACGCTGCGTAAATGGTTACCCTTTTGGGATGATAGCCAGATTAAGCGTATTTTAAAGAACCTGTCCGATAAGGGCGTTGTGCATTACAACAGCCCGCCGTTTGGCCAAAGTGATCAGCTTTTTTATAGTTTCCAAGCCAAAGCGCCTGCCAGTAGCCAACAAAGTAAAACCGAACACGCCTATAAGCAGTCTCAACAGCAGTACAAAAACGTCATTGCCGGCAATTGGCAACCTGACCATGAGACCATGCGTTATATTGCAGAAACACTGGGCATCACCAAACGTTATGCACAGGCTCAAGTGAAAGAATTTGTCTATCACCATCAGAGCCAAGGTACTTTAGCGGCCAGCTGGTCCACCATGTTTATTCGCTGGGTCAACAAACGCAATAAAGAAGACCAAAGTCACCCTGCTGTGTTTCAGGGGGATGCCAATCGTAAGATGCAAATGACGCCCGAGTGGCAGCCTGAAGAGAGCACCTTAGAGATCCTGCAAAAAGCAGGTGTCGATCCAAGCTTCATTCAAGACTGCATTAGCGAATTTATTTTATATTGGAAAGAAAAAGGGGATGCGCACGATACTTGGAACACTAAGTTTGTCGCGTGGGTTCGCCGCCAGTGGGCACGCTTTAGTTCGAGCTTGGCTCACCCGAGTGACCCTGTACCCATGACCGATGGCTGGGCGCCATCTGAAGATGTATTTGAAATTTTGGCAATGGCGAGTATTGATCGCAATTTTGGGCAAAGCATCGTGCCAGAATTTGTTTTATACTGGCGTGACAGTAATCAGCTGCACACCTCTTGGAATAGCAAGTTTTTACAACATGCCAAACACTTATGGAGTAAGCGCTTAAATGGTCAGCAAGGTAACGCCGCAACTTCTCAACGAGATTACATTGCAAGTACAAGCATCGCCGAAAGAGTCACCGACCTCAGCTGGGCAAACGATCTCTAAAGAGCTGAAGTCATCTTTGGCTGCGTCATTTGAATTAATGCGCATCAATTATGGCAATCAATTCAATGCTGCGTATCCAAACGTTGAAAGCTCGACAGCCGCCATGCGCTTGTGGTTAAAAAACCTTGCTGACTTTCCTGCACCATTAATCCAAAAAGCCGCCGAGCAAGTCATTCAACATGAGCGTTACTTGCCTAACCTTGCAACGTTCCGGGGATATTGTGAGAATGCTTACGATATTTTTGGGCTACTGGGTGCAGAGAGTGCTTACATAGAAGCGTGCCGCGCGCCTCAACCCAAAAAAACATTTAACTGGAGTCACCCTGCCGTGTATTTTGCAGGACTCGCCACCGACTGGTTTTTTCTATCCAGCGAGCCCAAAGACAAAGTATTCCCTGTATTTAAGCGTAACTATGAAATGTTATGTGAGCGTGTGATCAAAGGTGAGAAGCTGGATATCCCCATGGAAAAAGCCTTACCGGCTGAAATAACAACCCCCATGACTCGCACGGAAAATAAACAGCATTTACAACAATTACGCGAACAGTTAAAGCTTTAACGTTATTGTTCGCTTATAACATCTGACAACTCGACACACACTTTTGTGCCTTGTGGTGTGTTTTTTTCAAAGTGTATTTTTGCTGGCCATTTTTTACAAATCCGCCCAACAATAGCCAAGCCCAACCCTAAACCTTCATTACTACGATTAAGCCCTTGCTGTGCTTGAGTAAACGCTTCTTGCATAAACATTTCAGAACTAACGGTGCCGTAGCAACTGTCATCCATACCGATGCCGCTGTCAGTAATACTAACTAAAACATGACCACTAGATTCTCGAACACACGATAAAGTAACCGACCCACTGTCCGTGAATTTTATTGCATTTGATAATAGTTGGCGGGTCAAAACTGATAATCGCTTAGCGTCCCCTTGTAATGTAAGGCTGCTATCAACCTCTAAACTGTATTCTAAGTTTTTTTGCTGAGCCGCACTTTTTTGTTCATTAAATGCCGATGACAGCGCATCGTACACAGAGAATATTTGACAATCCAACGCTTTACTTTCTAACGCAACAAAATCGATAATATCGTTTAGCAAAACTAACAAGCCTTGCCCTGATTCCTCGATACCTTGAACCAGCTGTTTATCTTTTTCTGCTAGCGCTCTATTTTTTAAAATACCGGAAAACCCTAACACCCCATTTAGTGGGGTACGTAATTCGTGAGTGATAACATTTAAGAAATCTGTTTTTGCTCGGCTGGCCACTTCTGCTTTTTCTTTCGCTTGCTCTAACTCAATTGTGCGCTTGATTACCTGCTCTTCAAGTGTCGAACTAAATTCTTTTAAGCTCATCATATCTTGCTCATTGCGACCAAGATGCTCTGCTAATTCATACAAAATGCCTTTGATAGTCAGCCTGAGTGTTTCTATTTCATAATGAGCATGGACACTATCAAGGACATCCACATCCTCTTTGGTAAAGGCGTTACTTTTAATAACGCTCACCGTATTAGATAGCGACACCACAGGTCGAGTTACCATCTTTTGTGCAACAAAATACAATAACAATAATGCAAATAAACCAATCATGACTGAAAAAAGTATGACGTTCCAAGTCTGATCAATAGCTGCCTGCTCCACCACGCTCATACTCACCAATATTACCAAACTGCCAATATACGATTGTTCATACGTTAATGGCCAAGTGACTTCATATTGTTCATCGGCAGCATTCTCTTCAATATCTACGCCTGCACGCGCCCAAATTCCTAGCCCCGTGCCGTCTTGATCCAATAACCAAACAGTTTGAACCGAATCCGAACCAGAAAACACATTTAGTAATTTGTCAGATAGGGGTTCATTGTATTGATACAAAGCTTCAGCGAGCGCTGGTTGAAGGCTCGTCACTAACCGATCAATATCATCAATACTTTGTTGTTTTGCTTCGGCTACATCGACAGAGAATCGATAGAGGCCATGGCCTAGCTGCATGATTAAAGTCGCTACCACCATAAATAGGGCTAAGCGTCCAGATAAACCAAAAGACGTCATGGATGCGCTGGCCAATAAAGACACAGCTGGGCATGTAATTTAAGGAAGGTAATGAATAGCAAGAAAAGACACTCTTAATGTATGCAGCAATACACTAAGAGTAGACAAAAAAAGGCTAAGTGCCTTTATTTAAAAGGAATTAATTTAGATTGGAGTACGTTGGCGCAGTGCTTCAAACAGGCACACGCCGGTTGCCACTGACACATTTAACGAGCTGACATCCCCTTTCATCGGGATGTGGATAAGGTGATCACAGGCTTCACGCGTTAAACGGCGTAGCCCTTTACCCTCAGCGCCCATAACAATGGCAACCGGCCCTTTTAGATCCGTTTTATACACAGACTCGCTGGCTTCACCGGCCGTGCCATACAACCAAATACCACGCTCTTGTAGCTCTTTTAAACAACGAGCAAGATTCGTCACTTGATAAAACGGTACGGTTTCCGCCGCACCACACGCCACTTTGCTCACCGTAGAGGTAATGCCCACTGCTTTGTCTTTTGGCGCAATGACAGCATGTATCCCCGCCGCATCCGCAGTACGCAAACACGCACCTAAGTTATGCGGGTCGGTGATATTGTCTAAAATAAGTAAAAAAGCAGGTTCGTCTAAACTATCCAGTTGACGCTGTAAGTCGTTGTCCCCTTTGACCTGAGCGGCTTTCACTTTGATAGCGATGCCTTGATGATTGCCTTCGGCTTTTTCGTCTAAAAAGGGCTTTTTAACCACTTGTACCGAAATGCCGTGTTGCTTAGCCAGTGTGAACAATTCTTGTAAACGTTCATCGTCACGGCCTTGCTGCACATACATTTCACGCACACGCTCGCTTGAGCGTTTTAAAACATTGCTGACTGCGTGAATACCAAAAACAATTTCATCACTCATAAGGGTATTGAATCTCTACTTTTTCTTTTTAGCCGGTTTAGTGGTGGCTTTCTTTTTTGCATTGTTTAGTTTTTGGCGCTTACTGGGCTTTTTCTTTTTTTTAGCGTCGCCTTTTGCTTCATCCATCAGCTTTTTTTTATCCGCTTTGGCTTTGGCATAAGGGTCTTTCGAATCGCTATCACCCGACGTTGTTAACGCAGGTTTACGTTTACGTACTGAGCCAATGGTGCGCTTGCCACTTGATGTACGTGGCTTACCTTTTTTTCCTGAAGCACCATCATTGCCCGCGCCCAGCATTTCAAAATCGATTTTACGATCATCTAAATCAACACGACTCACGATCACTTCAACTGTATCGCCCATGCGGAACACTCGGCCAGAGCGCTCTCCACGTAGCAACATGCGCACAGGATCAAACTGATAGAAGTCGCTGGTTAGGTTAGTAACATGTACCAAGCCTTCAATGTACAAATCTTTAAGCTGCACAAAAATACCGAAGTTGGTTACGGTACTAATTACGCCTTCAAAAGTTTCACCAACATGGTCGCGCATGTATTCGCATTTTAAGAAATCCATCACGTCGCGGGTCGCGTCATCGGCACGGCGTTCGGTTAATGAACACTGCTCACCAAATTGCAACAGCGCCGCCGTATCGTATGGGTAGATATCTTTTTTGCTGATGACACTCGCGCCTTCTGCACGGCGAATGGTATCCAGTAAACGTTCTTCTTGATTGTCACTGCGAATCAATTGACGAATAGCACGGTGCACCATTAAGTCAGGGTAACGACGAATTGGGGATGTGAAATGCGTATACGCAGGGTAAGCCAAACCAAAGTGCCCTTCGTTATCAGGCTGATACACCGCCTGACTCATAGAGCGCAGCAACATACTTTGAATCAAGTGTGCATCAGGACGATCCACAATTTGACGCATCACTTCAAGAAAGTCTTTTGGTGATGGCTTCAAACCACCAGATAATGTAATGCCACTTTCATTTAAGTATTGCTTTAAGTTCTCAAGCTTTTGCTCACTTGGCCCTTGGTGTACACGATACAAACTTGGCTGTTTATGTTCTTGTAAGAAGCGCGCTGTGGCCACGTTGGCACACAACATACATTCTTCAATTACTTTATGCGCATCGTTACGTTGTATTGGCACAATGTCTTCGATCTTACGATCCGAATTAAACACAATGCGCGTTTCAACGGTTTCAAACTCAATAGCGCCACGTTCGCCACGAGACGCTTTTAATGATTTATATAAATCATAAAGCGTATCAAGTTGAGGTACGATGCCAGCATATTGCTCTCGCAAGATTTGCCCTTCGTCACCATGCTCGTCTTCTAAAATTTTGCCTACCAGCTTGTAGGTTAAACGGGCATGACTGTGCATGACCCCTTCATAAAATTTGTAATGCGTGATTTCACCCGCCGCGCTGATGTCCATTTCACATACCATGCATAAACGGTCAACATGGGGATTAAGTGAACATAAACCGTTGCTGAGTTTTTCTGGCAGCATAGGCACAACGTGCTCAGGGAAATACACCGAGTTACCACGGTTTTGCGCTTCGATATCCAGTGGTGAATTCACCGGCACATAGTGACTGACATCGGCAATGGCAACAAATAAGCGCCAGCCTTTGGTGTCTGAATTGTATTCAGCCAATACCGCGTCATCGAAATCACGGGCGTCTTCACCGTCAATGGTCACAAATGGCAGCTGACGCAGATCCATACGGAACTGCTTATCGTCTTCTTCAACTTCAGCGTTGATTTTAGCAACTTGTTGCTCAACCGCGTCAGGGAACACAAACGGAATGTCATGGCTGCGCAGCGCGATGTCGATTTCCATACCCGGCGCTAAATGATCGCCCAGTACTTCAATGATTTTGCCAAGTGCTAACTGACGGGTATCGGGCTGGTGTGTAATATCCACCACCACAAATTGGCCGTTTTTAGCGCCATTCATTTCAGTGCCAGGAATCATAATTTCTTGGGTAACACGGCGAGAATCCGGCACCACATAAGCGCTTTCGCCTTGTGTATAAAAGCGACCCACAAGTTGATGGGTGTTACGTTGAATAACATCAACAATGATCGCTTCTTGCTTACCACGATTATCCGCACCGGCAAGTCTTACGGTGACTTTGTCGCCATCAAATACTTTACGCATTTGCTTAGCAGAAAGGTGCAAGTCATCGCCCCCTTCGTCTTTAATTAGGAAGCCATAGCCATCTTTGTGGCCCTGTACGCGACCTTGAACAATGGGCACTTGGCTCATTGGAGTGTAAGCACGACGGCGATCTTCAACTAATTGGCCGTCACGGCACATGGCGATTAAGCGACGACGCATGGCCTCGATTTGATCTTCACCTTCAACATGAAGATGTTCCACCAGCTGCATATGATCCAGCGGTATCGGGTGGTTTTCTAGGGTTTCAAGGATGAGTTCACGACTGGCCACGGGGTTGTCGTATTTATCCGCTTCGCGCTTGGCAAATGGATCGGCGAGTTTTTTAGAGTTTGTTTCTGGATTGTTTTTTTTCATAGGCGGGGATTATACACGCTCAGGGTCATATCGGTTGAATTTTTAGGCGATTAATATGACAAGCTTAGCTGCATAATCAAGTGCTTATGGGGTTTTACCCGATCTTTTTGCTGCATAGAGCTGATTACGGCAAAACACCCTCCTTCACGAGCACTGCGATGAGTCATGCAGCGGATCACCGAATAACGGAATATCCACTGCAATATCCACAATGAGGTTGGTAAGCGCTCTACTATTTAATCTTCTTGTTTATCCAATATAGAAACGAGTAATGTCTAATTCATCAACAAAAAATGCGCCATCAACCCTGATAAATACAACCCAAAACCAAACACGGTATGTGTAATCAGGCTCTGCAATCGTGCCGAATTAGGTTTTGGTGTTCGGCTAGCAGCGAAACCCGCCCCCATGCCGGGCTGCATCAAACAAAAAGGCGCGACTATGGTGAAAACACCCACCAACAGCGCTGGTATAATGGTTGGCTGCTGCATCCATGACGCCCCAAACATAACAATCAACAACGCCGCAAATACGACCCCAATTAAGTAATGTGCCGTCCAGCCCACTATATTTTCGCCCTTAATGGCAGCAGACGCTGCGATAGTTTGATGATGAAAACGCCCTCGCGGCATATGTAAAAACCAGCGCCCGACCATGCCATAATCAGGCGAAGGTACACCCAACAAGGGTTTGCGGATAACCCCCCATACGTCCATAAGCGCTGTTGCTCCTATGCCCATCAATAAAATGAAAATCACATCATTCATGTTTATCTCCTAAATTTGTGTTTGTTGTAACTGAGTGCTAGCTTACAACCTCAAGTTAACTTGAAGTCAAGGGGTGATTTATGGATATCAGCGAAGTTGCCAAACGTTCAGGTATTGCAGCCTCAACATTGCGATATTACGAAGAAAAAGGACTCATCATGTCGGTGGGCCGTCGTGGCTTACGACGGGTGTTCAAAGCCAGTGTACTAGAGCAGTTAGCATTGATTGCATTGGGGCGTTCGGCCGGTTTTTCATTAGATGAAATTGCCCCGATGTTAGGCAAAGATGGCGCCCCACAAATTAATCGACAACAACTAATCGACAAAGCAGATGAGCTTGATAACACCATAAAAAAACTAACGACGATGCGTAACGGCTTGCAACATGCCGCTGTATGTTCGGCTCCTAGTCATATTGAATGCCCTAAATTTCGCAGGTTAATGGGACTCGCTGCCTCCGGTACATTCGAAGATAACGTTAAAAAGAAGTCATTAAGTAAAAAGAAAGGTTGAACGCCAGCAACAAAATAAGAACGCTTTCATTTGGCAAAATACGATCAAACAGCATTACAGGAAAACACACTAAATCCGTTAGCTTTGATCATCCAACTTTTTGCGTAATTGATACCCTTGTCTTTGCACTACGTGCTGTATTAACACCTCTTGAAACGCATTATGCATATCATCAAAATCTAAACGCACAATATGAGGCTCTGCTGATGTATCAGGGTAATCGGGATTGGGGTCTATACCCGCCACATGGGCGGTGCTGCGAATCAGTTCGTGGTTGGGTTGTAAATAAATACTGACCATTAATTGTTGGTTAATGGCTAATGTTTCGCCCCAAGTAAACGCAACGCCACAAGCGCTCAAGTTCGCTTTTCTTAACACTGGTGAGTCTTCAGCAGAGGCGTCACTTGCGTGCAGTAAATTAATTTTTTGATTCATTAAGTCTAATAGCGGTGCAAGCTTTGGGTATTGGGCGCGAACATCCACCATGGCTTGGCGAATTTGTACTTCAAGGCTCACATGAAACTCTTGATGCATATCCTCAAGTTCGTTTGTATTGACATTGTTATCACCACCGTATTCTTCATCTAGCGCATGAAAACAAATGGCAACCTCATCGTCTATTCGAAAAAAACGGCGACGCTCTTCTGCCATTAAAAATACCCTCCTTAAAATATTTCGTCCGGATCTAAGCCAAAGTCATCCGGTTTCGAATTTAACTTATCTGAAAACGGGTTATCTTCTGGGTTCATCTCAGGCTCATCATCATTATCTTTTGGTGCACTTTTCACAATGATGATTTCCACTCGACGATTCTTAGTGCGGTTTTCAGCGGTTTTATTATCAACAAGCGGACGCACGCTGCCATGACCCACCACCATAAATCGCTTTTCATCCATTTCTGGCGCCACAAACAAATACTGCGCAACCGATGCCGCACGCGCAGCACTCAATTCCCAATTCGAACGATAACGGCCCCCTCCGCCAAGCGGCGTATTATCTGTGTGCCCTTCGACACTGATGCGCCCTGGCACTTCAACCAATACTTCTCGAATTTTATCCAGCACGGGTAAAAAGGCATCTTCTACAAAGGAGCTACCGCCTTTAAACGAACTGTTCTCGGTGATGCGTATAATAATTTTGCTGCCTTGGGTTTCTAATTCGACTTGGCCTTTGGATATTTCTTTTTCTAATTCCCCGGCCATTTCTAACGCGATCTCTTCTGCTTCTTCTTGTGCTTTTGATTCTGTGGGCACGACGATATCTCGGGTTTGTTTACCCGAATCACCTTGCGCTTCTGTTTGTGCGGTTACCGCGTCTTGGCATAACACTTCTAGACTGCTTTCGGTTATGTCTGACGTTGATTGTCGAATCTCATTGATGGGCGTGGGGTCTGGCTTTGACGGGCTAAAATGTTTTGCAATCACACTGGTGCCTTTTGGTGGGTCATCAGCATTAATGGTTGTTTGCACACCAAACGCCATGCGTAACTCACCCGCTAAGCGTTTGAACTTTAAGGCGTCCATTTCGGCAAACGATAAAAGCAATACAAAGAAACACATGAGCAGTGACATTAAGTCAGCAAATGTGGCTAACCAGCTTGGGGGACAGACGGGACAATCGGGACAGTCCGGAGCGTCATCTTCATCAGCCATGAATCCGCTCCTTTACTCTTCCGTGAATAGGTGACGATTATTCATCGACACCTCGTTTTTTCTCTGGCAAATATGTACGTAATAACGATTCAATCACACGTGGATTTTGGCCTGCTTGTATCGCTAATAAAGCATCTATTACCATACTTTGGAGTCGGCCTTCTTCATCCGCACGTAAGCCGCACTTATACGCAACAGGCAAACAAAACATATTTGCCATCATCGCACCATAAAGGGTTGTTAATAGTGCAACGGCCATGGCAGGACCAATGGACTTTGGATCGTCCATGTTGGCCAACATCGCCACCAAACCAATCAGTGTACCGATCATGCCCATGGCAGGTGCGGTGTCACCCAGTGACGCAAATATTTCGGTTCCCAGTTTATGACGATCAACACTTAAGCGAACATCTTTGCCTAATAAACTTTTCACCACGTCAGGGTCATGACCATCCACCAGCAGCTGAATGCCTTTGGCTAAAAAATCATAACTCACTTCTTTACCTTCAAGCGCAAGCAGACCATTTTTGCGCGCTTCACCGGCTAGCTCAACAATCTCATCGATCATAGCGTCAGGCTTATGTAATTTAAAACTAAACGCTTTAGCCTCGATTTTACCCGCAGCTAAAAATTGGCCTAATTCAAATTTCATGATAACGGCAAAAATAGCGCCGCCAACCACAATTAACAAAGAAGGGATGTTCACAAACATGGCGGGATCACCGCCCAACACCATGGCCATCACTACGATGACCCACGCCCCAATTAAACCTACAATCGTCGCTAAATCCACTGCATCACCCTGACTTCC
>JAWUXY010000090.1:0-35458 GCA_034111105.1 Bermanella sp.
AATCAAAAATAGGATTGCGAATCGGCGACTCATACACATCATATGCAGTAACCGCACCTTCATCTATCAGTGCATCAGGGCGAACAGCAACCCATTGAATAAAGGCATCACGTTGGCCTATCTGTGTGCGCAAATAATCCGCTGCATTTTCATTATCAACATGAGGTGGCAACAAGCATCTTAATAGCGAGATAACAATACGCTGACTCAAAGGCGCTTTCTCTGGTATGTCTCGATTACTATTACCTGATGTATTCATCAAAATGACTTTTACCGCATCACTCCCATTACTTAGCTTTATTGCATCACAAATTCGTATAAGCACATTTGTCACAAGTAAACGGGGGTGACCAAACATGCCTTTAAACGTCAGATTATGGCCCAAGCAAGAAATCACAGCACTACAATCTCGTACATGCTCAACCATTTCAGCAAGCGCTATCTCATACACAGAGGCCTGTATTTTGTGTAAGCTGGGATGCTCAGGCAGCGCATCAAGAGAGCGTACAATCGCCCTCACCTGAACACCTTGAGCAAGCAACTGATCAACCGCCAACCGACCTGTTGCGCCGCTTGCTCCTACGATTAATACCTTCATTGTTTTTTCCTTAAACTCGATAATTTTAATGCGCCAATCAAGCAAGACACCTGACAAGGGTATTAAACTAACGAAGAAACCGCATCTAGCCAACTACTTTAGCGTATTTAAATACGTTATTCACACACCGCTAATGTGTCTTCACCTAACCTGCCGTTTATCACACTTAACAACATCCGCTCAATAAACACATAAATAACCAGCAAACATTCAGCTTAATATCAAATATTTCCCATAAAAAAGGCTATCTGATGTTTAAATATCAGATAGCCCTTTATGCGTTATCCACTATGCGCTTTATTTACTGCGCAGGCAGAACATATCACTAACAATGCGACAATCGTTAAACCGCTGCCATCTTGAACTGGTTTACGATTCTTTTTTGGGCCATTACATTTTGCTTAATGGCAGAAGAAGACGTGCGCGGATTATAAAGCACTTGCTTTATCTGCTTGCCATGGGATTTTAAATAAGACTCTACCGCAAGGTTATGCGGTTTATCACCCCAGTCTTCACCAATTACAAAAATATCCGCATTTAATTCCTTACAGCCCGATACATATTCAAGCTCATCATAAGGCCGCACAATATCAACACAACTTAATGCTCTTAACATTTCCATGCGCTGCTCAAGCGGTATCACCGGCACATTTGGTTTATAAGAGTTAACAACTCGATCTGACGCGACACCAACAGCCAAAATACCACCCAGTGACTTGCAATACTCAAGCAAAGCAAGGTGACCCACATGCAACAAATCAAACGTACCTACGGTATATACAATCATATGTTATTTGATTTCTCCTATAAAATTATTAAATGAAATTATTTACTGGCTTACCTCGAACTAAAAAAGCTTCCAAGTATAGATACTGCTTATTCCGAGCGTATATAACGCAAGCAAATAGACATTATGTTTATGACCAGAAAGTTTAGGGGTTTTAATCTGTGAAACATTCAATACGGCTAACGCAAATGCACTGACATAAAAAACCACTGAAAAAATATCGTCAGGCAATATACTTTCAAACAGAAAAATAAAGACCAACGCAATATTATTATTATCCAGCGCTAAGCCCGTATATTTAGATTCACCAGACAAACCAAACGTACTAAAATAACTTAACCGTATAGCGGCAGCGGCCAGCATGACGAATGCCAAGGGCAAGAATAATGGGTTAAAACCCGCAAAACTAAGAACAAGTGCCGCTGGCGCGACACCATAGCTGACAATATCAATCACCAAATCCAATTGGCCACCAAACATACGATCGGAACCGGTGCGCCCTTTCATTTTTCGAGCAACCAAGCCATCTGCCCAATCAAATGCAACCGCCCAAATCATGCCAATCATGGCCGCGTAATAAACGCCAATGACACTAAAATATATTGCCAATATTGTGCAAGCCAAGCCCGCAAGCGAGCAAATATTAGGTAAATCTTTTACAAAAGAAATAATGGTGGGCTGACGATCTTGAACGTCAATTTGGACAGTAGTCATAATGCTCCTAACAAGCTTTCTGAGGATTAAAGGCACACAGTCTTCGCGCTACAAATATTTAGCGCAGTAATTCTTCATTCATAAAAGAACAAAAATCATCTATAGATTTGACTCTCTCATAAAACTGAGAAGCGCAAACGGCAGGTGCAGTGGATCTAGAATATTTGCTTGCTAGCAAATAAAAGTCGTAATAAGGAGGATAGAGGCGTGATGGCCAGTAGGCTCGTTACAGGGAAAGACTAACCAGTGGACTATACGCCCTATTTGTTCAGGGGCACAGCAGTTTGATTTTTTAATTGTATCTAATAATGACAAGGTGATGACAAAAGCCCCATTTATTGGGGCTTAAAGCTACTTTAAAGGCAGTATTTACGAGTTTTAATGAAAGCAATGGCTAGAAGAGCCGCCCCTAGCCTTTCATCAGTTCCTTTTGAATCAGATACAAACGCATATCAAATTCTAACTGATGATAGTCAGGCAGCATATGCTGACATAGTTGATAAAACGCCTTGTTATGATCCTTTTCTTTAATATGTGCCAGCTCATGCACAACGATCATTTCTAAAAACGCTTTAGGTGCCACTTTAAAAACAGAGCTAACATGTATCTCGTTTTTGCTTTTTATTTTACTGCCCTGCACACGATTGATATAACTGTGTGTACCCAAGGCATTTTTAATAACATGTATTTTATTGTCATACACCACCTTACTTAATGGTGAGGATTTTTTTAAATACTGATTCTTAAAGCTCATAACAAACTGACGCAAATCTGCGTCAGATTTAACCCTGTGAGCCTGACCATAGCGAGCATTCAGATAAGACTCTAGCTTGTCATTTTCAATTAATTTCGTGACTTGCTGCCTAACCGACTCAGCATACCCAGCCAAATATCGTTCTACTTCTTGCATAGTTAGCGATTAATTAATCAATGACTGTAGCAAGTCATGAATTTCGTTTTTCAATGCTTTGTCTTCGATATTAGAAGATACAATTTTGGCTTCACGTAATATCTCGATAGCCTCTTGAGTATCCCCTAGTTCAATCAACATAGTTGCTAAAGAAAAGCGTATTGATGAACAAAAATCGGCCGACTCTATCGCCTCTGCTTTTTCAAGCGCCTTACGATACAGGGTTGCAGCTTGCGCAATATCGTCCGTAAAATCTGCAAGTGTCTCCCATTGCACAGGGTGATCTTTTTCATCAGCTTCATGCTCTAAACAAATGCTGTTCAATTCTGCATAAAGTGCATCAAACGTCACTTGGTCTTTTTTATTAGCCGCTTTTAATAAGCTTTCAGCTAATGATGTCACGCGCTTATAAATTTTTGTATTCAACTTCATTTCCTCTAAAAAGCAAAAAACCCAGCTAGCAGCTGGGTTTATCGCTATTACTCTTAATTATTTAGCTTTCTTAGCGCTCGTTTTTTTAGCACTGGTTTTCTTAACTGAAGACTTCTTAGCCGATGTTTTCTTTTTAGCCGACGTTTTCTTTGCGGATGTTTTTTTAGCCGTAGACTTTTTCTCTGTCACTGCCCATTTATCACCCTCATAAAAAGCACTCCAACCTGTCGCCTTACCTTCTTCGTTCTCGGTAGCCACATAAATTTGAGCGGTCTTACGACTGTATCGAACTGTCGTTGGATTTCCATCACCATCTTTAACTGGCGCATCCGTTAAGTAGTGATACTTCTCAGGTAATTCAGCTTTATGTGGAATCAACTCAAACACTTTAGGTGCACGTGTCTCACGATTCTTAGGAAACTGGCTTGCCGCCAAGAACAAACCAGCCGCACCATCACGTAAAATATACGTATCGTCTACTTTTTCACACTTAAGCTCAGGACACGGCACAGGATCCATTTTTGGTGGCGCTGGCTGCCCGCTTTTCAGAAGCTTACGTGTGTTTTTGCATTCTTCATTCATACAGCCAAAATACTTACCAAAACGGCCATTTTTTAACTGCATTTCGCTACTACATTTATCACATTCAAGGGTTGGGCCTTCATAGCCTTTAATCTTGAACTCACCACCCTCAACTTCAACACCTTCACAGTCTGGATTGTTACCACAAATGTGAAGCTTGCGTTTTTCGTCAAGCAGGTAGCTTTCCATAGCCGAACTACAAATTTTACAGCGACGCTTTTCACGCAAACGACGGCTTTCTGCTTCTTCGTCATCATCAGCGCTAATGGCTTCATCACCCGGCGTAAGATTCATCGTCTTGGTGCAACGCTCTTTTGGCGGCAAGGCATAACCCTCACAACCTAAGAACACACCAGTTGTACCGGTTCGAATCATCATATGACGACCACACTCAGGACACTCGATGTCGGTTGGCACAGGATCATTCAAGCGCATGCCGTCTTCATTACGGGCTTTATCTAATTTAATAGAGAAGCCTTCGTAAAATTGGTTAAGAACTTGTTTCCACTTTTTGCGGCCTTCAGCAATGTCATCCAGCTGCTCTTCCATGTTGGCGGTAAAGCTGTAATCCATTAGGTCTTCAAAGTTTTCTTCTAACCGAGACGTAACGATTTCGCCCATTTTTTCAGCATAAAAACGGCGCCCTTCAAGTCGTGCGTATCCGCGATCTTGAATGGTTGAAATAATAGAAGCATAAGTGGATGGCCGGCCGATGCCTCGTTTTTCTAATTCACGTACCAAGCTTGCTTCGTTAAATCGAGCCGTTGGCTTGGTGAAGTGCTGTTTAGGTTCTACATGATCAAGACCAAGTACATCGCCTGACTTCAAGTCAGGCAATAAAGTGTCATCATCCCCTTTTGCAATGGCGCTCATGGCTCGCATGTGACCATCAAACCGAATCACACGGCCTTTGGCTTTAAGCTCAAAATTACCGCATTTTGCAGTTAGTGTACTGCTTGTAAATTCGGCATCGGCCATTTGACAAGCAAGGAAACGATTGCGGATTAAGTCATAAAGCTTGTGTGCGTCTGGCTCCATGGCGTTTAGCAAATTAGAGCTCATACGCACATCAGAAGGTCGAATCGCTTCGTGAGCCTCTTGTGCGCCATCCTTGCTGCTATATATGCGCGGCTGAGCAGGTAAGTATTTCTCACCAAACTTAGTCGTAATGTACTGACGAGCACCTTCGACCGCTTCTTTACTCAAGTTAGTACTATCGGTACGCATATACGTGATATAGCCACCTTCGTATAAACGCTGAGCCATCATCATGGTTTTCTTAACACTAAAGCTTAAACGGGTGCTTGCGGCTTGCTGCAATGTAGACGTAATAAAAGGCGCAGCCGGCTTTGAGCGAGTCGGCTTATCTTCACGTTGTACAACTTCGTACGGGTCGCTATTTAATTTAGCCACCGCTGCCATTGCGTGTGTTTCATTGGTTGGCTTGTATTCTTTACCGCCCTCTTTCGTGACCTGAAACCGAATAGCGTCTTTTTCAGCCGACGTTAGATGGCTGAATGTTTCCCAATACTCTTCTGGCACAAACGCACGAATTTCAGCTTCGCGCTCAACCACTAAGCGTACCGCAACCGATTGGACACGCCCTGCCGATAAACCACGAGCTATTTTAGCCCATAGCAATGGCGAAACCATAAAGCCTACGACGCGATCCAAAAAGCGACGAGCCTGCTGAGCATCTACTCGTGCTTGATCCAATATAGATGGCTTTTCAAACGCCGCCTGAATCGCTGTTTTGGTAATCTCATTAAAAACAACGCGCTTATATTCAGCGCCGGTATTGCCGATCACTTCTTTTAAGTGCCAGGCAATGGCCTCACCCTCTCTATCCAAATCCGTCGCGAGATAAATGACATCCGCGTCTTTGGCGAGCTTTTGCAGTTCGGCAACCACCTTTTCCTTACCCGGCAGAATTTCATACTGGGCTTTCCAGTCATTTTCAGGATCAACACCCATCTTGCTAACAAGATTGGTCTTATCCTTTTTCTTTTTGTGGACAATTTTATCTTCAGGCGACAATTTACGCGTAATGGCCGCTTGGCGGGCACGCTCTTTTGCATCCACTGGCTGTTTATTGGCACCCGTCGGCAGATCACGAACGTGACCCACAGACGACTTAACAATAAAGTCATTGCCCAGATATTTATTAATTGTTTTAGCTTTTGCCGGCGATTCGACAATTACGAGCGATTTTCCCATATACCTTGCGATTCCCTAGGTACGTCCTAAATTTGGCTGGCCCATATATAAGGCCCTGTTTTTCATCGGTCAAGTAAAAACCAAAGAAAGTGCCAAGCTAAACGTAAAATGCTTAATTATTGTACGTATTAATACTAAATACAGCTGCTACACTTAAACAAAGATCTAGTTGTTAAAAGCGGATATTGCAAACTTTATGAATTATTTAGTGATTACTATCTTTGTCGTTATCGGCATCGGGGCGCTATTAATTGCACAAAAAATAGCCCAAAGAGAACACCAGAAGCGCCTAATACAGTCTAAATGCAAGCGCATTCTTCAGCGTGCCAATGATATTTTTGACATTGCAACACTCGCATGCTCCTACATTAAATATGACGATGTCATTGATGCACTCTTAAAGCACTACAAACATTACATACACCAGCGGGAACAGCTACACCCTCAAACCGATACATCAGCGCTTCTTACTCAAGCTGATACACTTAAAACTCAATATAATCCGAACGATATCATCATCGAGTTAAAAAGCGATAATGAAATTAATCGATGCAAGCAAGCATTTAACAAAACAATCCAAATTTTGGGTGCCTGTGCAAGTAAAAGATTCATTGACACTGAATCCTATAAGCGAATGAAACACAATTTAAAGTTCACACTTATTCAGCTAGAAGTAGATGCCTATGAAGAACTTGCTGATATTGCAGGCGAAAAAAAAGATCCTGCGATGGCAACAAACTACTATAAATACGCAAAAAAAATACTCATTGAATCTGACATCAATTTTGATGGCAAGCATGAACATATCAGAGAAATCAACAGAAAAAACCAATTACTGTTCGGCAATATTGTAAAAGAAAAAATAGAACAACAAATTGAAAGTGAAAATGCCGTAGATGAATATGGCTTCCCTACCGACTTAAATGTTATGTCAGGCAAAGCAAAAAAGGACTAGTCTTCTTTTATTAACTCAAATCGCAAACGGCTTTGGTTTTCAACCAAGACACTTTGCGTAAACATATCCAAAGGTCGAACCCAGTAACCGTATTCACCATATAAAGCCTGATAATAAACGAGCCACTCCTGTGTTTCACTATGCTGCGCAGCACCCATCACTTTATATAAAGCACCTTTATAATGTTTATATATGCCAGGCTTAATCATAATAACCTCAATAGTTTTGGCATAAAAAAAGGCTGAGCAAAGCCCAACCTTTTTTTAACATAGAAGCCAAAGCTCCTTAGTTTCTACAAGCTAATGCTTATAGACGCTCCCATACGGTAGCAATACCTTGGCCCATACCAATACACATGGTAGATACACCAAATTTAGCATCTTTCTGCTCTAATACGTTGATTAGAGTAGTAGAGATACGCGCACCAGAACAACCCAATGGGTGACCTAGTGCAATTGCACCGCCGTGGATGTTGATTTTTTCATCAGCCACATCTTTAAGACCTAGGTCTTTAACACATGGTAGAGACTGAGCAGCGAACGCTTCGTTCAATTCCCAGAAATCAATATCTTGTGCCGTTAAGCCAGCACGCTTAAGTGCTTTCTTAGTCGCAGGAACAGGACCGTAACCCATGATCGCAGCATCACAACCAGCAACCGCCATTGCTTTGATACGTGCACGAGGCTTAAGACCTAGTTCTTTCGCTCTTTTGCCACTCATTAGCAACATCGCTGCCGCGCCATCAGTGATCTGTGAAGACGTTGCCGCCGTTACAGTACCAGCCTTAGGGTCGAACGCAGGACGAAGCTTAGACAAAGTTTCAAGCGTTGTCTCAGGACGAATAGTTTCATCTTGAGTGATAAGCACTTGCTTGCCATCTGCATCGTGCCCATACATAGGTACGATTTCGTTAGCGAAATCACCTTCGTCAGTCGCTTTTTGCGCTAGACGGTGAGAACGCTCAGCGAACGCATCTTGCTGCTCACGAGTAATGCCGTGCATTTTGCCTAGCATTTCAGCGGTTAAGCCCATCATGTTAGATGCTTTAGCAGAGTACTTTGAAGATGCAGGGTTATGGTCGAAACCATGCTGCATATTCACGTGACCCATGTGCTCAACACCACCAACAACAAATACATCACCGTTGCCAGTTTGAATCGCTTGCGCCGCAGTGTGGATTGCAGACATCGCAGAACCACATAGACGGTTAACAGTTTGTGCAGCCGCTTCTTTTGGAATCGCTGTCATCAAAGAAATTTGACGCGCAACGTTGAAACCTTGTTCCAAAGTTTGGTTTACACAACCCCAAATCACATCTTCAACATCAGATGCTTTCGCATTTGGGTTACGCTCAAAAAGCGCATTAATTAGGTTTGCAGAAATGTCTTCTGCACGTACGTTGCGGAAACAACCGTTACGAGAACGGCCCATCGGCGAACGTACGGCGTCAATTACAACTACATCGTTATCTTCGTAGCTCATATGTATTCTCCTAGTCTCGTTCGCAATTAACCGAAGTAGCTTTCGCCATTAGCGGCCATTTCACGCATCTTGTCAGTCACGTGGTATAGAGGGCTAATGTCTTTGTACTTGTCAGCAAGTTCAACGAAGTTAGCAAGACCAACTGTGTCGATATAGCGTAGAGCACCACCACGGAATGGAGGGAAGCCGATACCAAATACCAAAGCCATATCCGCTTCAGCAGCTGTATCTACGATACCTTCTTCAAGACAACGAACAACTTCGTTACACATTGGAATCATGCAGCGAGCAATGATTTCGTCAGCATCGAAGTCACGAGCTTCACCCAATACAGGTGCAAGCAACTCAAGAATCGCTTCGTCGAATACTTTCTTCGGCTTGCCTTTCTTGTCTTCTTCGTACTTGTAGAAACCTTTTTTGTTTTTCTGACAGTAGTATTCGTTTTCGAATAACACGTCCATCGCAGACTTGAAGTCAGCCTTCATACGCTCAGGGAAACCTTCAGCCATAACGTCGTTAGCGTGTTTACCAGTATCGATACCCACAACGTCCATTAGGTAAGCAGGACCCATAGGGAAACCAAATTTCTCCATTACTTTATCCACTTGACGGAAATCAGCACCGTCTTTAAGTAGAGAAGCGAAACCGCCGAAGTAAGGGAAAAGTAGACGGTTAACTAGGAAGCCTGGGCAATCGTTAACAACGATTGGGGTTTTACCCATTTTCTTCGCGTAAGCAACCGTTGTCGCAACTGCTTTTTCAGACGTCTTCGCACCACGGATGATTTCTACAAGAGGCATCATGTGTACTGGGTTGAAGAAGTGCATACCTAAAAAGTTTTCAGGACGCTTAACGCTCTTCGCTAGGAAGTCGATAGAGATTGTTGAAGTGTTAGACGCAACGATCGTATTTTCGTTAACGTAGCCTTCAACTTCAGCCAATACAATACCTTTAACTTTAGGGTTCTCTACTACTGCCTCAACAACAACATCTACGTCGCCGAATTCAGCATAAGAAAGAGTAGGACGAATGCGGTTAAGTGCATCACCCATTTCAAGCGGCTTCATCTTCTTACGCTCAACACGCTTAGCAAGAAGTTTGTTCGCTTCGCCCAAACCTAATTCGATGCCCGCTTCTGCGATATCTTTCATTAGGATTGGCGTGCCTTTAAGTGCAGAAACAAAAGCGATACCACCGCCCATGATGCCCGCACCTAATACTGCTGCCTTTTTAGTCGGCGTAGCAATGGCGTCATATTCTTTGGCTTTTTTCTTCAACAACTGATCGTTGTTAAACAAACCGATAAGCGCTTGAGACTCAGTTGTTTTAGCAAGCTTAGCAAAACCTTTCGCTTCAACTTCAAGCGCTTTATCGCGGCCGAAGTTTGCAGCTTTTTGCATCGTTTTAATTGCTTCAACAGGAGCTGGGTATTGACCCTTAGTTTGACCAGCAACGAAACCTTTAGCCGTTTCGAATACCATCATTTGCTCCATGGCTTCAAGCTTAAGCTTAACAAGCTTCTCTTCACGCTTAGCTTTCCAGTCAAGGCTACCAGCGATTGCATCTTTAACCATTGCAATAGCAGTATCTTTTACGACTTCAGCTTTAACTACGGCATCAACAGCACCGAATTTAAGCGCTTTATCAGCACGGCTCTCTGCGCCCATGCAGATCCACTCGATTGCGTTATCGGCACCGATAACGCGAGGCAGACGTACAGTACCGCCAAAACCTGGGTAGATACCTAGTTTAACTTCAGGTAGACCTACTTTGGCTTTTTCTGACATCACACGGAAGTCAGTTGCCAAACACATTTCAAAACCACCACCCAAAGCGATACCGTTAATAGCAGTAACCGTTGGGAATGGTAGATCTTCAATTGCATTAAAAATCTGGTTCGCTTCAAGAATCCATTTGATAATAACTTCGTCTTCTTGCTTGAAGTTATCACCGAATTCAGTGATATCAGCACCTACGATGAAACAATCTTTACCAGATGTAACAACAAGACCTTTAACGTCTTTATTATCTTGTAGTGCTGCAGCGGAAGCTTTTAAATCTTCCAAAGTAACACGGTCAAACTTGTTTACAGATTCACCTTGTAAATCGAAGTTTAGTTCGGCGATGCCGTCTTCGAGTAGCTTAACCGTGATGGCTTTACCTTCGTAAATCATCAACAAATCTCCACGCTAAATATTAGCTGAGTGAACACAGCTTGAATAAAAAGTACTTAGCAAACACAAGGTTTAATAAGTACTTTAAAAACAAAACTGCTACTTACGGGCATTTGGTTGAAAAACACCCAACTAACCTAATTCATACGCCCGTTTGAATTTGGTAGCAGAACCTTCGTAAATCTGGCCTTAAATGTCAACCATTTCCGTATTATTTACTGAAAATCCCACCAAAACAGGTTGTTTTTTATCCACTTTGTTTCATATGAAGCAAAAGTAATGGCATATATGACCATAGACGAAAGTAGTAAAAAATGTTGATATTGATTATTACAGACTTGAGTTTTTACATTTTTGTCAAGAAAAAACGCCCATTAAACTCATCTTTTATAAGTAAATGTGATAAAGGCCAAACTCTTCTTTGACTTACCCGTAAAATTAAGCAAACTGTGATTAAAATAATAAAAGATGCCCTCAGGATACAAAATGATAAAAATAGCCCTGAAGAAAGTATGCAGCGCATTCGCTTTGTGCCTTTTGCTTGCCGCTAATCCAGCAACCGCAGACGCTGATACCAACAACACCCTAAAGCAAGTATATGAGATGCGAACCCTTACGTTTGCCATTTTAAGCGACTATTACATGTTCAGTGGCTTAGAGGGTGATTCACGCTACAACCGTGAAATTGAATCTAATGTTAAGCAGTTTGAAGACCGCCTAGCCAAAATCACCGACAGCACCGCCCCAACAGCCCAGCTTGCCACTTTGGCAGCTGCGTTAAACGAATGGCAAAATTTTAAGCGTCTACTTGAAACCAACCGCGCTGATTTTCTGACTCAAGGCTATGCAAATGCCCGTCTAGTATCTGAACTCAGCACCGAAGGCATCGCGCTAGGTAAAAGCTTGGGCAAAGTTTACACCGCACTAATAGAGAAATCAGGGGTAAAGCTTGCAGACCTAACTCAGCAAACCCGTGACATGGGCCTAATCATACAAACCCTTACTGCGGAATACGCAGCAAGAAGCACGTCAAGCCTAGGCCAAGTAAGCGTGGTCAGTATTAATGAAGGCGGCATGGATAACCAAGGAAAGAACTTTACGGCTCTTTTGACAAAACTAAAAGCACAAGGGGCTAACGAAAAGCGCATTTACAAGCTAGTCGATCAAGTCGAAGTAAAGTGGGAGTTTATTGCTAAGTCGATTGTTAATTACAATGAAAATGCAGTGCCATTTATCGTGAGCAGCTATGGTGACCGCATTACTCACGACTTAGAATCCATTAATGAATATTACACACAAAAATTACAGGCTAAGAAATAGCCTGTAAAGTTTGCAGGTATTCTTTTAATTTGACGGCATCAAATTCTTTACCTGATTCATTCCAAATAATACGACTGGAAACGGGTGTTCGCTCAATGGCGTTCACCTCAACAGGTAAAGCATCAATTATTTGCTTTACGCTATTTAAATCAATTTGAGCTTCTTGGCCATACCAACTCCACCCTTCTGGTAAGCCATCTTTCAACCAAGCATCCACCCTCACGATCGCCCAAGTGGTTTTATCTAATTTATCTGGCTCGGGGTTAAACAACTCATACGTGACACCCTCAACATCCTCTCGGACACCGCTGTTTTTAGGTTCAGCTTTTAATGTTTGAAGGCGCACCTTCAAACCAGCCATTAATGCCTCCTGTCGCCACTTAGCTAACTTTTGATCGCGAGGACTTGGGCGAACCCACATCACACTACCAATAACCGCTAGCGCGATAAAAATCATCGCTAACCATACCGTCATCTCTTACCACCTCTATTCATAATTTATCGTACCGTAAAATGCTCATCACCTTATTAATCTTTCAGCAAACTTTAAATTCAAAAAATCTAAAAATGCCCTTAATTTTGGTGTAACCCCATGCCGACTAGTATAAATGGCATTAAATTCTACACTGTGTGCTCGCCATTGTGGCAATACCTTAACTAGCTCACCGCTATTAACTGCTTTGTCTCCCATGTAGTCTGGCAATAATCCGATACCAACACCTTCGATGGTCAAACGATAAAGGGTTTCAAAATCATTAACTGTCACTTTTGAATTAAGCGGAACAGTGGTTTTATCTTTTTCGCTAAATAAAACCAAATTTCGCCTAATGTGATCATCCATAATCAGCAATGGCATGCTCTTTAATTCCACTACGGACAGATCCTTTCCTTGCTCAGCCAACCAGTTTGCATTGGCATAAAAGTGCACATGGCTTCGTCCTAGGTTTAAAGCCACCAATGTAGAATCTTCAAGCTTTCCAACCCGAATCGCCACATCAACACCCTCTTCAATTAAGTTTAAACGCTGATTAGTTAAATCTAATTGGAGATTAATATCTGGGTATTGGTTTAAGAACTCACCAATAATGGGCTGTACCAGTTGCTGACCTACCGTCACTGAAGTCGTCACTCGTAATAAGCCACTTGGTTCTGATTGCATTTGTCCGATCTTGAGTTCGGCTCGATCCATTTCATTTATGACATTCTGGCAATGATGAAAATAGATTGTCCCAATTTCTGTGAGATGAAGCCGCCTCGTCGTTCTTTCTATTAGGCGCACACCTAATTCTTGCTCTAATCGGCTTATTTTCTGGCTCACCGCAGACTTGGGCATATCTAGCTCATCGGCCGCAGCCGTAAAGCTGCCTTTACTGGCAACCATGGCAAATACAATTCTATCGTTAAAATTCTTCAATTCTATTGTTCACAGTTTTGAACAGTTAAATAATTTATCCCTTATATATCTAACGATAGGAGAAAGCTAGTATAAATTTCGATTACCACTAATTTAAACAAGGTGCACCGATGGAAGTACTACATCGCGACGATCTTCCTCAGGGTGGGTTTGCAGGGCTACTAGAACATCGCCTAGTTAAAGACTCAAAAGTATTTGGTAACCAGCCGAAAGACAGCACCTGGAATGGCATAGGCAATTTTGTTTATCTCGCAGATGCAAGGTTTTTACCTAATGGTGAAACCAAGATGCACCCACATAAAGAGATTGATGTCATTTCTGTCATGGTCAAAGGTCGCATCAAACATGAAGGCTCTTTAGAGCATGGCCAGTCATTAGATACATTCGATGCCCAAGTACAACGAGCAGGCGGCCAAGGCTTTACTCACAATGAAATTAATCCTGATTCAATTGAAAACAGAATGATTCAATTATGGGTCACACCTGAAATAGCTGGGCAATGCGCTGATTATCAAGTCTATCAACCAGCAAAAGGTGACGTGACCCGTATTTATGGTGGCGATGCCACGGCCAAGTTTCCAGCAAGTACTTTTATAGATATCGGCTTATTCAAAAAAGGCCAGCAATTCCATCATGAAGGTGAATTTCTTGCCTATATAACCACAGGTCTAGGTACCGCAAATGGAATAAGTGTGACTGACGGCGACCTTCTACGTGATTCAAAATTATCGTTTGAAGCATCAGAAGATTGCCAACTTATTCTCATTCATATCTAGCGTTTAATAAAAACCAAAACGAGGGTAATAAAAATGAGCAGCAACAAATTTACTGAGCGCTTATCCACCGATAACGCTGTATTGGCGATGATGGATCATCAAACTGGCTTATTAGTAAGCTGTCGTGATATTGATGCGCACCTACTAAAAGCCAACATTCGTGGTTTATGCCAGCTAGCAAAAACTATTGATTTACCAACCGTTGTGACAGCCAGCATGCCGGAAGGTCCAAACGGACCTATTATGCCTGACATTCTTGAAATTTTAGGTGACGAAGTCATCGAACGTCCCGGTGAAATTAATGCTTGGGATAACCCTGAATTCAAAGAGGCTATTGTTTCCACTGGCCGTAAAAAAATCATTATGGCGGGTATCGTTACTGATGTTTGCTTAATGTTCCCTGCGATTTCAGCCGTAGCAGAAGGTTACGATGTGTATGCGGTTATTGATGCGTCAGGTACTTGGAATAAAGGCGTTCAAGAAGCCAGCTTACATCGTATGACCCAAGCTGGTGTAAAAGTAACAACATGGGCTTCGGTATTAGCTGAAATCATGCGTGATTGGCGCAGCCCTAAAGGCATGGAACTAGGCAGTGTACTAGGTGACCACACGACCTATAGCTGGGTTTATAACAGTTTTTTAACTGCAAATACGCCTAAATAAACACACCAGAAAACAATAAGCATTGGCGAGCACTCGCCAATGCTTACTTATCCGTACATTAAAAACCATCGCCATTTTTTATTTCAAACATCATTAATCATGGAGTACTCATGATTGCTCAACCTGAAAACCCTGTAACGGTTATTGCTAAACACGATGTTACTTTCGGTAAAGAAAGTGAATTTAAAACTTGGATGAGTGAAATTGGTCAATGCTGCAAACTGTTTCCTGGTTATCTAGGTACAGAACTCATTCGACCTACTGATACAAACAGCAATACGCATGTCTGTATTTTCCGGTTTGATAATTTTGAAAATCTAGAGAACTGGATGAACTCAGACAAGCGAAAAGAATTGTTAACTCAAACCAGTCACTTTAGTGAAAGTGAATCAGCCTATGAGCATTACCATAGTTTAGAATTTTGGTTTGATAAAAACGTAAAAACACCCGCTCGATCAAAAATGGCTTTGATTACATTTCTTGCTATTTGGAGTCTTGTGCATTTTCTCGGCCCCATCATCGCACATACTTTACCAGCACCATTTTGGATTCAAGAAATGATTACCATTGGGCTAATAGTGATTTTAATGACCTTTGTTATTATGCCTATTGTTATTAAGGTATTTTCTCGCTGGTTATTTTCTTAATTTAATTTTTTGTATTTTTATAAATAGCTGTACTAATCGATTTTTGTAGTACAGCCATTACTGTTCTTTAATAATCAACTCAAGTAGTTTGAAAACACCTGCTTAAATATTCAATCAAAGCCCTTAACTTAGGTGTTGAACCTTTATGGCTTGGATAAAGGGCATAAATTTCAACATCTTTATATAACCACTGTGGTAAGACTCGTAATAATAGCCCCTGATTTATGGCCTCTTGGCAGATATAATCAGGTAATACCGTCACTCCCGCACCATCTTGAGCTAACTGTCTTAATACACTGAAATCATCGCTATAAAATTCAGGTTTAATCGTAACCAGATGCTCTTCTTTTCCGTTTATCAGCTTCCATTGATTTTTTTTACCTAACCCTTGCATCATCAAACACGATAGCACGCTCAATTGTTCTGGGCTTTTAAGTTTATTGCCACTTAAGTTCATTGACTGCAAGTAATCAGGACTGGCATACAAGTGCAATTCTCTCGAGCAAAGCTTTTTAGCCACTAGATTTGAGTCTTGTAACTCTCCGACTCTAAGTGCTACATCGTAGCCCTCTTCGATTAAATCAACACGTCTGTTCGTTAGTGTTAAATCAATTTTAATTTCAGGGTATAACCTTTTAAATTCAGCTAGGTATGGCGATAACAAACTTTGCCCAACAGCAATAGACGTGCATATCTTGATTAACCCCCTTGGTGATGACATTAGCGAGCTCACTGATAGTTCAGCACTTTCCATTTCTTCTTGAATACGTAAGCAATGGTCGTAATACACCTTCCCTACCTCGGTCAAATGCAGGGTTCGAGTTGAACGCTCCAATAAGCGCGCACCAATGCTTTGTTCCAGCCTTGTAATCTTGCGACTGATATTGGACTTGGGTAAATCATAAGCCAATGCTGCCGCTGTAAAACTGCCTTTTTCTACGACGGTGGCAAATACCATCATGTCATTTAAGTTTTCCAAGTTGTTACCTTAGATAGAACACATATGTATTTATTAGCTTATATATCACATATTCGCAATAAGATAACCTGCTTACATTGAGTACACCTCTACAAATTAAACAACGGAGATAATCACATGAAAATTTTACGTTATAACGACTTACCTAAAGGTGGTTTTGCAGGTTTAAGAGAGCGCCAACTGGTGATCGATCGCAAAATGAATCGCGGTCAGATTCACCCAACAGCAGCCGATGGCATTGGCAATTTTGTTTACATGGCAGACGCTAACTTCATGCCTAAAGGCCAAACTGGTATGCACCCTCACCGTGAAGTGGATGTCATTTCAGTCATGGTTGATGGTCGTATTAATCATGCAGGATCGTTAAAACATGGCCAACAGCTAAGTGCTGGTGCCGTACAAGTCCAACGCGCAGGTGGTGAAGGATTTTCGCACAACGAAATCAACCCAGACAATACTGAAAACAATATGATTCAGCTATGGGTTTTACCGGAAGTCCAAGGTGAAAAAGCAGACTATAAAGTATACGAACCTAAAAATGGTCAACGTTTAAGAATTTATGGTGGTGATGAAAACCAGCAAGATACATTTGCTAGCCATACTTTAATTGACATTGTTCAACCATTAACCGGGGAGCTATTAGAACACAAAGGTGACGTAATGGCTTATGTGGTCAAAGGGGCTGCCATAATTAATGGTGAAGCCATTCAATCAAGAACCTTGGTTCGTGATAATGGTTTAAACATCAAAGCAACAGCAGACAGCAAGATTATATTGGTATACACCCAGTAGTTCGTTTTGTGTTTTTAGATAGCAGCACCTTCGCTGCTATCTAGGTATAACGATATTCATAACACGATAGGAGTCACAACAATGTTGATTGCAAAACGCTTTACAGCAACCCTTTTTGCTTTTTGGATGTCAGTGTTCATGGCTTTGATTATGTCTGGCGTGCTAGTGGGTATTCATTCAGGGTTAAACGAACAATTTCTAACATTATGGATGAATGATTTTTTACTGGCACTCATAGTGGCCTTTCCAACCACATTATTAGTCACCCCATTAGCGGGCTACTTAACAAAAGCAATCACTCGAAAATGATAATTAATCATTAATAAATGACCGTTTTCATTTCGTATATTCAAACATTTCACAATCACACCCTAGCATTGATATTGATTATGTAATGCAGGGTGCTGACTTAAGTCTGCATATTATTTTCACCTCCCCCCTTTCACCTCGTTACGCCTAATATCAGACAGCCCAGAAAGACAAATTACACACTTTAAAATCCACTCAAGTTCAACACACAAGTAAAATTTCATTCGGCTTCGCGTGCTTCAGTCGTGAGCAATGATCAAGCTCAACTGTTACCTTAAATAGAACTCATATGTATAATTTGACTTATATATCCATTTTTATCGATTGGATATGATTCTCCTCGTTGACAGACATTCAATAACAACGAGGGTAAAACAATGAAATCATTTAAAAAACTAACCGCTGTATTAGCAGCTGCCACACTCAGCATTAGCTCAATGAGCTGGGCAAATAATAATGCGCCAGATAACAAGTTTTCTGAAACCCTGACGCCAGATAATGCTGTTTTAGCCATGATCGATCACCAAACAGGTTTGCTAGTCGGCGTACGCGATTTAGATCCTATGCTATTAAAAAATAACATCAGAGGTTTGACTGCAATTGCAAAAGTTTTGGATTTACCAAGCGTCATAACGGCAAGTTACCCTGATGGTCCTAATGGCCCTATCATGCCTGATATTTTAGAAATGCTACCTAATGCACCAGTAATCAATCGCCAAGGTGAGATCAATGCTTGGAAATCACCAGAATTTAAAAAAGCCATTGAGAAAACAGGCCGTAAAAAAATCATCATGGCAGGCTTAGTAACCGATGTTTGCCTACTATTCCCTGCACTTGCAGCAGTAGCTGAAGGTTATGATGTATACGCAGTCGTTGATGCATCCGGCACGTGGAACGACACTGTACAACGCGCAGCGATTCATCGTATGACACAAGCTGGTGTAAAAGTAACAACCTGGGGTTCCGTACTAGCAGAAATCATGGATGACTGGCGCAGCCCTAAAGGTGCAGAACTTGGCGGCGTGCTAGGCTCTCACACCTCTTACGGCTGGGTTTATAATAGCTATATGGCTAATGCAAACAAAGAAAAGTAAACATAATTTTAACACATAAAAAAAGGGCTAATGATTAGCCCTTTTTTTATGTGTTAGCGATTTAGCCCAGTATTTAATCTGGGTTATTCGTCACCTTCCTTCATGGCTTCTAGTTCCATCCAACGTTCAACTTTTTGGTCTAATTCAAGCTGAGTGGATTCAAGCTTTGCAAGTGTTTTGGTGACGTAGTCATTGTCTTTTGAATAGAAGTCACCGCTAGCTGTTTCCGCCGTGAGTGCCTCTACCGCACTTTCTAGCGTTTCAATTTCAGCAGGCAAGTTATCGAGCTCTAATTGAATTTTATAACTTAGCTTTTTAGTTGGCTTGGCTTTTTCAAGCACCACTTCTTCTTTTTTGGCTTGGGCTGCTTGCTTCGCCGATTCTCTTAATGATAGATCTTCATCTTTTAGTCGATTACCACGGGCATACCATTCACTGTAACCGCCGACATGTTCAGAGATCTGGCCATCACCATCGAAGGCATAAAGCGAGGTAACTACGTTATCTAAAAATGATCGATCGTGACTCACCACCAGTAATGTGCCTGGGTATTCCATCAAACGGTTTTCAAGCATTTCGAGTGTTTCAACATCCAAGTCATTGGTCGGTTCATCGAGTACCAACATGTTTGAAGGCTTGCTGAATAACTTAGCCAGCATGACACGACTGGTTTCACCACCAGACAATGCTTTAACCGGTGTGCGAGCACGCTGAGGCGAAAACAAAAAGTCGCTCAAGTAACTCAAAATATGGCGAGGTCCTGTTCCCGTATCGATAAACTCTCGACCCTCTGCTAAGTTATCAACTACATTTTTCTCAAGATCTAAGCCGGCACGTAATTGATCGAAATACGCGACCTCTAATTTTGTGCCTTGCTTAATTGTGCCCGCTTGAGGCGTTAACTGATCAAGTAGCAATCGCAACAATGTACTCTTACCGCAACCATTCACACCCAATAAACCAATGCGATCACCACGCTGAATCAGCGTTGAGAAATCATCAATAATATTTTTGGTTTCAAACCCATAACTGACATGACGCGCATCAATTACAATTTTGCCTGATTTATCCGAGGCATCCATTGTGAAATCGGCTTTGCCTTGACGATCAACACGAGCGCCTCGTTCATTACGCATGGCCTTTAGTGCACGAACACGACCTTCGTTACGAGTACGACGCGCTTTAACACCTTGGCGAATCCACTTTTCTTCGTCCGCTAAACGCTTATCAAACAGTGCATTTTCTTTTTCTTCGTCTTCAATTCGTTTCTCACGCCATTCAACTAGACCGTCAAAATCACTGCCGTTGTAGCGGAAAATATTGCCGCGATCCAAATCAATTACCTGCTTAGCGACTTTTTCCATGAACGCTCTATCGTGCGTTACAAATAAAACGGCACCAGGGAAATCCGCCAGCTGCTCTTCTAGCCATTCAATGGCAGGAATATCCAAATGGTTAGTGGGTTCATCAAGTAGTAATAAATCAGGCTCGCTCAATAACGCACGGCCTAACATTACACGACGACGCCAACCACCAGACAATTCTGCCATGGTCTTTTCTTTAGGCAGATTAAGCTTTTCAATAATCGCATCGGCTTTGGTCTGTAATAACCAGCCATCTTCGGCTTCTATTTTACCTTGTAAAACTTCAAGCTTTTTCATGTCTTTATCGGTCGAGGCCGTCATGCTTAACTCATGATAATCATGCAGCACCTTACCCAGTTCCGCTTTACCACTGAGTACAACGTCCATCACATTACGCTCATCAGCTGCAGGCAGGCTCTGAGGCAATTCTGCCAATGTACAACCATCCGCTATGCGCACCACACCTGAATCCGGCAAGTTTTGCTTAAGCAATAGCTTCATTAGGGAAGATTTGCCTGCGCCGTTACGACCCACAAGACACAAGCGGTCTCGTTCGTTAATCGTAAGATTCACGCCGTTAAGGAGAACCTGTTCGCCGTAGTGCAAGCCCACGTTATCTAATATGACAACTGCCATGGAACCTCTAATCAATCTGTATAGTAAGAATTGCGCGCATTGTACGTCATTTAGAGTGAGAATTGGCCAAGTAAATGCCTCCATTTAACATAAGTTAATTTGGGGGTTTCGGTATGACATGAAACCCTTATAATCCCTGCAAAATAAAATTAATAAATGGATGTTATCTATGGAGTTAAACCGCAGTCACTACCTAGCTGTCGGCGCAAGTTGCATTATCGCAATCTGGATGCTGACCGGCGTATTATCCAGTGCCCCCCATGAAGCCCCGCTAGCACCGGTAGAAAAACAAACCGATGACGTATTTGCTGTGCAGGTTGAGCGTTATGTTTCTGACCAAATCATCCCAGAGCTTACATTGCACGGTGAAACACAAGCTAACCGTCATGTAAATATCACCAGTGAAGTCGAAGGCAAGGTTGTTAAGATACATGCGCGCGAAGGCGACTTTGTTAAAAAGGATCAACTTATTATTGAGGTTGACCCACAAGATAAACCTCAGCGCTTAAAGCAGGCGCAAGCTCAAGTGAAACAACGCGAGCTAGAATACGCCGCCAATGAAAAGCTCATAGGCCAAGGTTTACAAAATAAAACTCGCTTAGCCGAGAGTGAAGCGCTTTTAGAAGCCGCCAAGGCTCAGGTTAAATCTCTTGAGATTGATATTACGGGCACACAAATTAGAGCCCCTTTTGACGGTATATTAGAAAACAGAACCGTTGAGGTTGGCACCTACCTAAGAATGGGCACATCCGTTATTAGCGTAATGGACTTTAACCCCTTTATCATAAAGGGCTACGTCGCAGAAAAAGACCTGCACAAAATCAGAGTAGGCGCCAAAGCAAAAGGCAAAACGCTATCTGGTTTGTACTACACAGGTAAGATCCGCTATGTATCTTCCCAGTCTTATCAGGCTTCAAGAACCTTTGCGGTTGAGTTAGAGATTAAAAACCCGAGTGAGCGTCAGGTAAACGGCGTATCTGCTCAAATTATGATTCCACTTGAGAAAAGCAACGCTATCTTGGTAACACCCGCCCTATTAAGCCTTAACGAAAGCGGCGTATTGGGCGCCAAATATGTTAATGATAACCAGCATGTTGAATTTGCCCCGGTTGAGCTTGTAAAAGCACAATCTGATGGCGTTTGGATTTCTGGCCTACCCAATCCTGTTGACTTAATTATTACGGGTCAAAGCTTTGTTAGCTCTGGCGAAAAAGTAAAGCCCGTCTTTAAAAAGCACCCTATTAAGGACATCCAAGATGATGAGTCGGTGGCTTCCCCAAAGCCATTGACCGCTGAGGCGCACTAATATGAATGCCTTAATTAATGCGGCTTTAAGTCGAATACGCACAGTGGTATTACTGTTTGGTCTTGCCATGATCGTGGGCGTAAGCGCCATGAACAATCTCCCAAAGGAGAGTTTCCCTGATATCACCATTCCCATGGTGTATATCTCTATCACTCATGAAGGCATCAGCCCTGAAGATGCAGACCGAATTCTTTACTTGCCGATGCATAAAGAACTTAAATCAATTGATGGCTTAGAAGAGATTATTGCAACCGCCAGCCAAGGCCACTTAGCGATACAGCTGGAGTTTCAAACCGACATCAACATTGATGAAGCACTGGCGGATGTCCGTGAAGCGGTTGATGCGGCTAAAGGCGAATTACCCAGCGCGACAGACGAGCCTAAGGTTATGGAGATTAACCTATCCCTCTTCCCCGTTATGGTGGTTGGCCTAGCAGGTAACGTAGACGAACGCGTTTTATTCTCCATTGCCAAAGACCTGAAAGAAAAACTAGAAGCACTAAGCGGTGTACTCGAAGCCAGAATTCAAGGCTACCGTGAAGAAGTGGCCGAAATCATCATCGACCCAAGTAAATTGGATGCTTACAACATTGACCAGCTAGCGCTGTACAATCTAATTAACAACAACAACCAATTAGTGGCAGCCGGTAACCTTGACACTGGCTCTGGCCGTTTTGCCGTTAAAGTCCCGGGCTTAATTGAGAACACGCTAGATATTTTAAACATGCCGGTGAAAGTTGATGGTGATGTGGTTGTGCGCTTTAGAGACATTGCCATCGGCCAACGTACCTACAAAGACCCTATCAGCAAAGCCAGCATCAATGGCCAGCCCGCTCTTGCTATTGAAGTTTCAAAACGAGTCGGCAGTAACATTATTGCCACCCTTGATGAAGTGAAAGCCGTTGTAAAAGAACAGCAGGCATCTTGGCCTGACGGCATTAACATTACGTTCAACCAAGACCAAAGTAAGGAAATCAAAAACACATTGAATGACCTATTCAATAACGTCTTTTTTGCCACCGTCTTAGTTATGATCATTATTGTTTGGTCTTTGGGCGTGCGATCTTCAATATTAGTGGGCTTGGCGATTCCTGGGTCATTCCTATTAGGCATGCTGGTTTTAAGCCTGATGGGTTACACACTCAACATGGTGGTACTGTTTGCCCTAATTCTAAGTATCGGAATGTTAGTGGACGGCGCTATTGTGGTCACCGAGTACGCTGACAGGCGCATGGCTGAAGGCAGCTCTAAGTTTCATGCGTTCAAAGAAGCAGCAAAACGTATGGCTTGGCCGATTACAGCCTCGACGGCCACCACACTTGCGGTGTTCTTACCCTTGTTATTCTGGCCTGATACGGTTGGGGAATTTATGAAATTCATTCCTATTACCGTCATCATCACGCTATCAGCGTCTCTTGTTATGGCCCTCATTGTGATTCCTGCACTGGGCGCTTGGATCGGGAAACCCGGCGCCATATCAAAACAAGAGTTACAAACATTAAGAGCCGCTGAAGAAGGTCGCTTTGATGAAATAGGCGGCTTTACCGGTCGCTACATCGCCCTTTTACAAAAGCTGATTAAATACCCGGTTAAAACTCTATTTGCGGTAATCGGTTTAATGATTGGTACATTATTGCTTTATGGTGTTTTAGGTAAAGGGGTCGAATTCTTCCCAAGTGCGGATGCAGAGATCGCACTCGTAGACATACGCGCAAGAGGCAACTTGTCACTGCGCGAGCGTGACGATATCGTAAAAGAAGTCGAAGCTCGCCTATATGATATGAAAGAGATTCGAACGCTCTACACCTCATCATTTGTCTATCCACCAAGTGGCTCTGCGGTTGATCTAATTGGTCGTATTCAGCTTGAACTTGAAGACTGGCAGCTGCGCCGACGCGCCAACACTATTCTTGAAGATATTCGTCTGCGCACCGAAGATATCCCTGGCATCATCATTGAAACCAAAGCCAAAGAAGATGGGCCCGCAGGTGGTTCGGCCATTCAATTAGAAATCTCAGGTGATTACCCACAAGTGCTCACCGAAGTTGTAAGCAAAATACGCGAAAAACTAGAAGCAGACCCTGAACTGAGAGACATAAAAGATTCACGTCCTTTAGAAGGCATTGAGTGGGAGCTTAACGTCGACCGAGAAGCCGCCAGCCGTATGGGCGCTAGCATTTCATCCGTTGGCAACATGATCAAAATGGTTACCTCAGGTTTACAACTGGGCTCTTACCGCCCTGATGACGCCGACGATGAAGTTGATATTCGTTTACGCTTCCCTACTGCCAGCCGAACACTCGACCAAATAGATGAGCTGCGCATTAGCCATCAAGGGCAGTTAATTCCGATCAGTAGTTTCACTGAAAAGTCACCTCATCAACAAACAGGTAACCTTGTACGTACCGGTAATAACTTACGCTACATGATTGAAGCCGATGTGGTCGAAGGGGTCAACGATGCCTATAAACGTGCGCAAATTGCAGCGGCACTCGAGGAAGCGGATCTACCTAATGGGGTGAACTATCGCTTCAAAGGAGATGCCGAACAAATGGTTGAAACCATGAGCTTCTTGGGCAAAGCCTTCATTTTGGCTATTTTCATTATGGCCATTATTTTGGTTACTCAATTCAATAGCATCTATCGAGCAGGCCTTGTATTGAGCGCCATCATACTATCCTTTGCTGGCGTATTCATGGGACTGATGATTCGTGGCGAGCCTTTTGGCATCGTTATGAGTGGTGTCGGTATGATTGCCCTAGCCGGCATCGTGGTAAACAACAACATCGTCTTGATTGATACTTACTCGATATTGCGCCGCGATGGCCTCGCACCTGTGGATGCTGCCCTTAGAACAGGCGCACAACGCTTACGACCGGTACTGCTCACCACCGTTACGACCGTCTGTGGCTTGATACCCATGGTGTATCAATTAAATATTGACCTTGTTGGACGCGAAATACTTGTAGACGCCCCTAGCTCTCAATGGTGGACACAACTCTCAACCGCCATTGCTGGCGGTCTGTCATTCGCCACAGTGCTGACATTATTATTGACCCCTTGTCTTCTAGTACTAAAAGACCAAAAAAAGTACGACCAGAAACAACAAGAACCCGAAACCCCAATTAAGCCCATTCAAATAGAGACTTAAAACTCATATCCCCTTCACTTTTTCGACTATGCTCAAATAAGTGAAGGGGAGATATTTATGGGGAATTGGCTAAAATTAGTCATATGCTTACTAGTGACTGTGTCTACTAGCTCATTGGCTATGAGCGTCGATCAAGATGCCTTCCTCGAAGCTGAACGACTTCTTAGCAAACGCCAATACGTAAAATTTCAACATGCCTTCAAACAAATAGAACATCACCCACTCGCCCCCTATTTAGAAGCTCGCTGGATTCGCAGCCAGTTTCACAAAAAGCCCATTGCTGAAGTCGATGGTTTTTTAAAACGTTATTCAGACGAACAACCCGCTCTTAAGCTACATAGACAATGGCTTTCCTATTTAGCTAAGAAACAAGAATGGTCACTTTTTTTATCCTACTACCAACCTACCTCTAACTACACATTACGTTGCCAACGCATTCAGGCACTTGAAAACACTAAACGCCAATTTGATGCCATTAAAGAAGGCCAAGAGCTATGGTTACTCGGTGTTTCATTGCCAAAAGCATGCGACAAAGTTTACAAGGCATGGCAGCGTTATGGGTATTTAAGCCAAGATTTAATTTGGCAACGCTTACTTAACGCAAAACCAAAAAAGCAATACAAGTTAGTACGCTACTTAACACGTAAATTAGACAAACAGTACAAAGCAAAAGCCAAACTGTTAAGTCATTACTGGCGTTACCCGCAACGCGTATTCACAGAAAAAAAAGCGCTGGCCCTAACACCCCAAGAACGCCATATCATTCTAAGCAAGGCATTAAAAAAACAACCTCAATCTTGGTTAACCCAACCTGATCACAACGTATTCAAAGGGCTTGAGGATGAACAGCGTCGTGTTTTACTCAGCATTGCCATTGAAGCCAGCGCAGCGCAGTCACCGGAGAATATTTTTGAATGGTATAGCCTAGCCAAAGCCAACAACCAGTTGTCCGCTCATTTGCAAGAAACCTTTTTACAAGGCGCACTCAAAAAACAAAATTGGCCCTTGTATACACACTTATTCAAACTTGCTAACCAAGAAATTAAACGTGAGCCTAAATGGCAATACTGGCAAGGCCGCGCCCTTAGTTCACTAGGCGCACCTATTGAACAAAGCCAGCCATACTTTCAACAAGCTTCAACTCATAGAGACTTTTATGGTTTTTTAGCCAGCCAAAAAATAGGCATTAGCCCCACTATGAATCACTCCCCCACACATGTGCCTCCGTCTATTATTCAACGTATGCGTTTAACAGACGGTGTTAAACGTGCGCTTGCTCTGTTTGACTTGGGGCGTATTCCACAAGCGCGCCGCGAATGGCAAACCGTATTTGATAAACAAGATGAACAAGGCAAACAAGCACTGGCAATTTTAGCCGGTCGTTTAGAATGGTCCGATCGAGCAATCATGAGTCTTGCTCAAATAAAAAGCTGGCACGATTTACAGCTGCGCTTCCCATTGGCGCATGATCGACTATTTGAAAAAGCTGCACAAAAAAACCAAATCAATAAGAATTGGATTTACGGCATAGCACGTCAAGAAAGTGCATTTATGCACGATGCCAGAAGCCCTGTTGGCGCCACAGGTTTAATGCAGATCATGCCCAGCACCGCCAAAAGCATTTCACGAAGAATGCGCATTAAATACTCAAGCAGACGTTTAGTGGACCCAAGTTACAACATTAAACTTGGCGGGCATTATTTACAGTTCCTACTTAAGCGATATAAGGGTAATCGGGTATTAGCAACCGCGGCTTATAACGCAGGCCCTGGTAATGTAAAGCGCTGGCTTAAGCGAAACCAGGGGCCAATTGATATCTGGATAGAACATATTCCTTTTAAAGAAACCAAAGAGTACGTAAAACGAGTACTCGCCTACAGCACTATTTATTCCTACCGCTTAGGTTATTTAGAGCCTATGTTAGATGATACAACCATCAGCGCATGGGCCCTTTTACAACCACAAGAGCTGCAAATTTCAGAAGCAAATATCAAGCAAAACGGCAAAGGTTGACTATGCTGTAATAAGCAAACAAAAGGAAAGCAGAGTGACTTCTGATAAGCGATACTCAATTAGTAAGCATGGCTCAAGCGTTGACAAGCCAGACCTAGACTGGAGCCAAATCAAAGAGACGATCACCATGCTTGCGTTGGCCGTCGCTCAAGTTGAATCGTCCATGAAAGATGGTGAACAAAGCGTGGGCACCTTATCCGCTTCATTCACAGATATGGCCGAGTACGTCTCTCAAATTCGCACCCTAACCGACAAAGTCACACCCGAAAGCCTTGATCGGTATAAGGCTGTTATCAGTGAAACCACAAACAACCTAGAGCACAATGTCCACAATGCAGTGATGGCATTTCAGTTTTACGATCGCATCAGTCAACGACTCGACCACGTGTGTAACTCCCTGGATAAGCTAGGCTCTTTGATTAGCCAAAAAGACTCTTTATACAACCCAGAGTCTTGGAAGAACCTACAAAATGAAATTAAAGGTTCCTACACAATGGAAGCCGAGCGGATTATGTTCGAACATATTTTACTTGGGCACAGCATAGAAGAGGCGCTGGAAATCTATCGTCACCATTTTGATGCATCCGACAAAGGCACCGACCAACAAAGCGGTGACGAAGTCGAGTTGTTTTAAGCCAACACTTCAATAACCTGCCCGACCTCTAATACACCTAGGCCACGATGCACTGCATTTTGCCCCATCATCACTTTTTTGCCTTGTTTTCTGTGCTTTAACATTACCTGCATGACATCAGGTTGTTTTTCTGACGTATTTAAATCCAACGTTGGGATCACACAACGAGAACATGATTTAACAATATCGAATTCAACACCGTTAATTGCGATTCGCTTCCAGTTATCTTCTGCAAACGCATCACAACCGGACACAACAATATTGGGGCGAAAACGCTCTACTGATAACTCGCGCCCTAACTCATCAGACAAAAATGCAACCGATGCTTCACTAATAATTAAAAATGGGAACCCATCAGAAAAACTCGCTCGATCACCTAGCTGTGCAAACTCTAGGTCTACTTGTCGATGGGTATCTGCATCCATAAAACACAACGTAACATCACGCTGTAAAATATCACTTAGCCAAGCGTTTATATCCCCTTCAATCAAACGGGCATTCACTTCATCATCCCACACCTTAACCAACTGAAACTGATCAAATTGATTTAAAGTGGCAAGGTCCAACCCCGCCTCTTGCGCTTGATACTTTAACGTTAATTGATCATCGAGAATGCTGACGGATATTTGACCCATTAGTGGACATTGCCTTTGGGTGACAAAACGTCCGTTACTGTCGATTAGCATAAAACGTCTATCCCACTGAGGGCCAAATGCATCGAGCGTCATTTGATTTAATTGGGTGCCTTTAAGTGACTTAACCGGAAAGTGGAATAATTGGCTAACATGAATCGTCATAGCATCGTCCATAATAAATAAGACGATTATAAAGCATAAAAAAAATAGAGCCATGGACTCTATTTCATATTCACTATTAGCAGGCAGCGATCAACCAAATAATTGTTTCGCCCTAACCTCCACAGCCTGAGCTAACTTATCGGGTTGGAATTTAGAAAGAAAAGCATTACAGCCAACTTTATCGACCATTGCTTCATTAAAACTGCCGCTTAAAGATGTGTGCAGCACCACATATAAGTCTTTGAGTTCTGGATCTTTTCTTATTTCGGTGGTTAGCATATAACCATCCATAGATGGCATTTCAGCATCGGTTATCACCATTAATAACTGGCTATTGATAGGCCCCTCTGCAGCCAGTTTTTTTAATATGTGTAGGCCTTCTAAACCATCAGCCGCTTGAATCACTTCAATACCAATACTGACCAGCGTCTCTTTAACCTGCGAGCGAGCAATACGAGAGTCATCAACGGTCAACACTTTCAAACCTGATTGCGCTGTACGCTCCATCACATCTAAGTTCACCACATCATCACTGATACCCGTTTCATAAGGCACTATTTCAGCTAATACTTTTTCAACATCGATTATTTCAACAATTTTGCCATCCACTTTCGTAATCGCCGTCAGGTAATGAGATTTCCCCGTCCCCTTTGGTGGCGGCATGATCTCTTCCCAGTTCATGTTCACAATACGCTCAACGCCCGCTACTAAGAACGCCTGAACCGTACGGTTGTATTCCGTCACGATCATCGTCGTATCTTCTTTGATTTCAGTGGGCCGCATACCAATCGCATGACTTAAGTCGACCACAGGTAACGTATGGCCACGTAAATGGGTCACACCCTTAACCACGGGGTGAGAATCGGGAATATTGGTCAATCGTGTCACCCTAAGCACTTCTTGGATCTTAAACACATTGATTGCATAGGTCTGACCACGACCAAAATGAAACAACAGCAATTCAAGGCGGTTCTGCCCTACAAGCTTAGTTCGGGAGTCGACGTTAGATAACACACTTGCCATAGAAAGTTACACCTTTTATCTAATCTATGAATAGTGTAGCCCAAGGTACAGCTTTGCCCACTTTCAACTAAGCTGATTTATTATGAGCGCAAATTTAAGGTTTTCATGAGTCAAAGTAGCCACGTATTGCTTGCTCGACAGCCTATTTACAATAGAAGTTTGGAAATATCGGCTTACGAGCTCTTATTCAGAAGCCACTCAACAAGTGAAGAGGCTCAATTTACCTGTGGGGATAAAGCCACCAGCCAGGTAATACTTAACGCCTTTGGAGAAGCGGGTCTTGAAAGTATTTGTGGCCAACACCCCGCATACATCAACTTCACTAAAAAATTGATTTTAGAGCTCCCGCCGTTTGATCCAGAGCACTATGTGATTGAGATACTCGAAGATATCGAAGTTGATTCTGTTTTGATTGAGGCCCTCACAAAAGCCAAAGCCCAAGGATCACGCTTAGCGCTGGATGATTTTATACTTGATCATAACAGCGCCCCGTTACTGCATTTAGTTGATATTGTTAAAGTCGATGTACTGGCCTTAACCAAAGCCCAGATAGAACGTTTTGCAAAAGTATTTATTCCAAGAAAGCTCACCCTGCTCGCTGAAAAAGTTGAAACACACGAAATGTATGAGTTTTGCAAAGGATTAGGGTTTGAGCTATTTCAAGGGTATTTTTTAAGCAAACCCCAAAATATCGAAGGACAAGCCATCCCTGATAATAAAATGGTGGTGCTAAAACTCTTATCAGAAATCCAACAACCTAATGTATCCGCTGCCGAGCTAACAGACACATTAAGTCGTGATCCCCAAATGGGCTATAAATTATTAAAGCTAGTCAACTCTGCAGCCTTTGCACGCGTGCAAAAATGCACATCATTGCAACAAGCTATTGCCTTATTAGGCTTTAATCACATTCGTAGCTGGGTGTCATTAATTGCACTTGGCAACCTAGAAGACAAACCCTTAGCACTGCGACAAACCAGTCTAGAGCGCGCGATAATTTGTCAAAAATTAGGTGAAACGATTGGCGAATTCTCTATCTATGATTACTACACTGTGGGTTTATTTTCACTGCTCGATGCGTTTATTGATCGGCCCATTCTTGAGATCATCAAAAGCCTAAAACTGCCAAGCCCAATGGTTAAAGCGCTCATGAATAATCAAGGTACGTTAGGGCTCGCCTTACACACCGCAAAGTGTTTTCAAGAAGCGCGCCTTGATGAGCTGCAAGAAGAAAAATTAAAAAGCTACGGATTAGACTTAGATTCAATGAACGAACTCTATAAACAAAGCTTAATAGAAAGCGATGCGCAAGCCGAGTCCTTATAGCCACTCTGTTTATCGCCCATCACTCACGTTCAACCCCACACGATTCCCTTTAATAGAACACAACCACAATAAACATGTGCTCTATTTTCATCTCCTTTTTGCAAGCAATCAAAAGCCCTAGATAGCTATAAAACGTCAATCTGGCACCGGGAATCAATCAATGGCCGCTTGAGCCATTGTTCAAATAGCCCAATTAACCAAATATGGTGTCATTACAATAATAATGAGCATTCTGATGAATTACATACTTATGGCCATTCCCGGGTTTTTAGCCCTGATCTTGCTTGAATTGGCTTGGGCACACTACAAGAAGCAAGATATCTACCGGCTCAATGACGCAATAAATTCAATCGCCATGGGAATATTAAGTCGCATCACCCAAATACTTTACGCTGCTGTTCCGTTTTCTTTTTACGCTTATTTTTATGAAGACTTCGCTTTATTTGAATGGCAAAGTAATCTTTGGACATGGCTCGTTGCATTTGTCTTATACGACTTTAGCTATTACTGGGTGCATCGTATTGGTCATACCATGAATATTTCATGGGCAAGCCATGTTGTGCATCACTCTAGCGAAGAATACAACCTCACAACTGCGTTACGTCAGACTAGTGTGCCTAATGTCATTGGCTGGGTGTTTTATATTCCTCTGGCTTTTATGGGGTTTCCTCCCATCGTATTAATATCCGTTGGCTCTCTTAATTTGTTGTATCAATTTTGGGTGCACACCCAAGCGATTGATCAAATGCCAAAATGGTATGAGTTCCTATTCGTCACCCCTAGCAACCATCGTGTACACCATGCCAAAAACAAACGCTATATTGATAAAAATTACGGCGGTGTATTTTTATGGGATCGCCTATTTGGTACGTATCAAGCCGAACTAAAAGAAGAGAAAGTCGTATTTGGTATTAGTACTCAACTAGCGAGCTGGAATCCAGTCTGGGGGAATTTACATTTTTTAACGGCTTTATGTAAAGACGCTTGGCGCACAAAAAGCTGGAAAGACAAACTAACATTATGGTTTCGCCGTACGGGCTATCGCCCAGCTGATGTCGACGCTAAGTACCCTATAATAAAAAGTAATCAAGCCGTTAAAAAATATGATAAGCCATTAAGTTTTTCAGCAAAACTGTATGTCATTTTACAATTAGCGGTCGCATCCCTAGGAATTTTTATCTTTATGCACCACCTAGACACTCTGGATTTATATCAACGCATTGCCATTGGTCTATCCCTTGCTTTTGCCCTTTACAGCCTAGGGAAAGTACAAGAAAGCAGCCACAACAGCGGGTTAATTGAATGCGTAAAATATGCACTACTGGTTGTAAACCTCATATGGGTAGCAAGCGCACCACACTGGTTAAGTATTACGGTATGCATGTTAGGAGGGATCTCTCTTTTATGGCTATATAGCATTCAAAAACAAACAAGGCCGATGCAAGCCGCTTAATTTAGCGCTTTGATTTGAACTCACTCAAGTGAAACGAAATTTTTTGGGGCTAAACTTAAAAATTGAGACACCTTTAGATTATTTAAAGGTGTCAGTAACATCAAAATTTAAACACTACTCCTTACTTTTGGCCCATGTATAAATTAATGAGGCGCCAACTTGCTCTGCGTCACCGATATTTACGGCGAAAACACTAACATCAAATATAGAGCTAACACTAAAGACGGCATCCAGAGAAAACCCTGTTTCTTCATATACGCCAAAATCCTCGCGCACAACTCCAGCCGACAAGCTGATCTTTTGCGTTAGTTCGTATATATATGAAGCCCCTATACGCTGTCCTGTCGTTAGCTGTTGAGAATAAGCATGTTCTACCACTGGATATGAATTTTGGTTCCAGTTTCTACTAAATCCATAAACTCATCCATTTCTGGATTGGTCAAAGCAATGCAACCATTTGTCCAATTATACTTTTGCGTAATTGAAGAAAACCACCCAAGCCAATTACGTTGCCCGTGAACCATAATAAAACCGCCAGCAGACACACCTTTAGATTCCGCATTCTTAACATCTTGAGCGTTTGGATATGAAATATGCATTGCTCTGTAGAATGATGAATCTTCTTTTTTATAATCCAAGGTATAAGTACCCTCAGGAGTCTTTTGATCACCTTCCTGTTCTTTGTGCCCTTTCGGAGTTTCACCAAATGCTACGTGATATTCCTTAACAACTTTGCCATCAGCAAGTAAGTACATTTTGTTATCAGATTTATCTACTTTTACTAAATTGACACCCGCAAAGACAGAGGACGAAAATAAAATGTAGATTAGAAAGATATATCGCATATTTACCCGTACATGTAACGCCGTCGTCAACTTCCGGAGGCTACTGGCGGATTTTGTGCGTTTTTTTTTGCACAAAAGGTGACAGTGGCCGGAGGTCAGATTGCACGACCTTGTTATAAGTCATTTTAAACCTTTCTTGATAGCTTCAATTTCAGCACCGGCTACATTTACCCATGGAGCCATTGGTATCTCTGATTTTGAATATATAAATTTAACATACTTTAATACAAGTTCTGGGGCTAGAAAGGAATTGGTTTTGAAAAGTTTAACTCCGTAAGAAACCCTATCCAAATCTTGATCTTCCAGACTCAATTTGGACTGCATATGCATTACTATATTTCTTTCATCAATCAGATCATTTACATTTGATCGTAATGTACTGTGAGCTTTTAATGGCTGAACATTAAATACTTGAGGGACTAGCTGAAATAGCTTTGCCCTCAAAGGTATTGCCAAGTCTGAAGCTACCTTTGACGTTAAAACCTTACGATCTGACTTTCCCGGCCGTTGTAAAATTAACTCGGTTGGTTTCCCATCCTTTAAGCCATAGACTTCAATAGATTTATTTACCCAAGACTCAATGGCGCTTATTGAGAAAGCAACTGCCGCCATTGAATTCTGGCACGCTGCAAAGAAATTCTTATGATTGACATCGAAGCTTTCAATTTCTAACATTGAGTCAAATGCTGACTTATTTACCTTTACCATTTTCTTTATAACTTCCGATCTTGCAGCAGCCTCAAATGCGGAAAAGAACATCAATGCCTCAAACTCTGGAGGCGGGATGCGCATCTTTAGCCCGTTAAAATCCCCTTGCTTTGAAGTACAAGTGATTTTACTACCGGCAGCAATACTAAAACCAAATGCTTCAGTATCATCTTTTACGGAAATATTGTTATCTTCTAGAAAATGTTCCATATCTCTCAAGACTTATAACGCCCCATTAAGAGGCAAATAATAGCTGGCTAAAATAAGCGACGAAGGAGCAAATAGCCAACTGTTATTTGTCCTGCTTGAATGGCTTGTTATACGGCAGTTTGCACTACAGTACATTGTTCTAAATTATTTATTAAACGATCTAAATCTGATTGGCTGATATATGAAGAGCCAAAACCAGAACTAAAAAATAAGAAACCTGTGATATAAGTTTTTACTTTAATACCTTTATCCGTTTTGGAACCATAGAATTGTAGATTTATGTTAGACCAACCTGATTTTATTTTAATTTTACCTTTATAATTTTGATGTTTTAACTGTTTAAATTTATTTATGAATTCAGTTAAACTTTCGTTTTGCAAAGGCATAAATTTTTCTATTTCATGTGAACCAGAACCCGCACAATAAACTTTATAGCCAAATAGTTTTTCACCATCGGATTCGTATGTGCCAAAAGTAAAAATAGCATTATCGATTTTTTGTCTAGATTGGATTTGTAAAAGGTTCAATTTACACCATGCTTCCTTTGCCGTATAACGCCTCATTAAGAGGCTAAAAATAGTTGGTTAAAATAAGCGACGAAGGAGCAAAAGCCAACTGTTTTTTGTCCTTTTGAATGACTTGTTATATGCAATTTACGATTTAACTTTAACATGTTTAAAAAACATTAACTTACATGGTATTGAAGAGCAAACATACTTGGCACTTAAAATATCATAACCATATTGATTATCATGCTGAGTGAAATATATTTTGAAATAGCCATCCGTATTTTTAATTTTATAAATTCGGCTTGCTAGGTTTTTAGGAAGTGTTCTTAAAACATATCCTTCTAAAATAACATCAACACCATGATCAAACTCCAACTTCATTTCTGTAAGAGTTTTCGTGTCAATTTGGCCAATGAGCTCAGGTTCATTTTGAGCATTTACGTTTAAACATACTAAAAATAGTAATACAGGTGCTAGATATTTCATATTTGCATATAACATTTTAATCGTGCGCATGCTCATTTTTGCAGTTTCAGAAACACTCAAAAAACCCCCAAAAAGCCTATTTATAACAGCCACTTACCAGTACTTTTTTATCAATCATGCCTGTAAAAACGAGCGCGCGAAATAATTTAAAA
>JAWUXY010000091.1:0-19971 GCA_034111105.1 Bermanella sp.
ATCATTTGTATAATCATAACTGGCACCAATTCTTTGCATTGCAATAAATAGCTTGCCGTTAACAATTGTTGCGTCAGACATGTTGACAGTAGTTTCGCCATCGCCTAAATAACTTGATAGATCAAGGGTGCCAATTTTAAATGAAGCGGCATCCTTTGCTGAAGGGTTTACTATCCATGCATCGGATTTTCCATATCGAATGATATAAGCTTTTGTGCTGCTTACTTCAATGAATTTGTAAGGGTTCGATGAACCTGCTTCGCCTGCGTTGTTTGTTGAATACTCCCAATCCTGCAAGCTGCTGGTTTCGAACTGATATTTTGCAATGGTATCAATGCCACTACGTCCGATATGATAAAAGCTGTCGGATCCAGTCGATACTGAGTAATCACTGTCACCTTTAATCAATAATGAATCAGTGATGGTTGCGGTGCTAGAACACCCAAGGGCGATTGAACTACTTGCCCCATAATTGGGTGCAACCGTTTGTATTGCTAAATTAAAATCATCATCACATGCAGGTGTTTCTGGTGTTTCTACATTTGATCGATCATCGCTACCGCAAGCTGATACAAATAATACAGCTATTATTATAGTGTATATTTTTAGTTTATTTATCATGATGTTATTCTCCATTTAAAATTGGTGTTGAATATTCAATGAGATATTTCGATCAATAACCGGGCGGTTATTTTGGTCATAATATTCATTGTCAAATAAGTTGTTAACTGACAGATTAAAAGAACTATTTTCGATAGCATAACTGAACTTGAATCCTGTGGTTTGATTCTTGATACTCGGATTAAGGTTGGCCATATCAATGTAAAGCCCAGATTCAGTTTGATGTGTTAAAGAAATATTAGAGTATTTATTGATGTTCCAAATCATGCTATAAATTGTTTTTTCATGATATATACCGGCTAACTTTTTATCGTTAAATGACTTTATTAACGACTCTGTTGAACTATCTTGTACCGTTTTTTGAAGCGAAAAACCTATATTTTCTTTATTGATAGCTATATTTACTTGATAACCAATAATATCTGCAGATGAAGTGTTGCTATAGCTACCAACAAACCCTGAATATATCGGTACGATTGCATCGCTAATTTCCTTTGTATAAATACTGGTTGCAATATTAATATTAGTGCTATCAATTTTTACTTCATTAAATGTAAATTCGAGGCTGCGATTAATTGAACTCTCAGGAAGAATACTAGGGTTACTTTTTAATAAACCTCTATCTCCGAATAGTTCAAATAATGAGGGGAGTCGAATACCCTTGCCGATATCTAATCGAAAGTTCCCTATGGGCCAATTACGACTCTGGTAATAGAGCCCCCAAGTATTGAATTCTTGATTGATTTCATTTTCTGATGAAACGCCGGTACGATTATCTTGTACCCTATTTAGCCACGTATTATTGATGTTTATGGATGTATCAAATCCTGATGCAATATAGCTGTAACTTAATGTGATTGAGGTTTTATTTTGTTTGGCAATAGCATCACATACAGATATAGAGCTGGTACATTTTTTACTATCTAGAATGAGTGTTTTATCTTCACTGTATTTTTCTGTGTTGGAGTTTAAAGAAATATCATAAATTGAGTTGTTTTTTAATAGCGATATGTTTTCGAATATATAGTAGTTCTCATTTTCATACTTATTAGATGTTGGTGTATAACTTAAAATACCATTGATATCTTCATACTTTTCATCTGATTTTGATATTCCAGCGTTTGTTTGTGATGAAAGGTGCTTACTAATATCCCATTTTAAACCGATATCATGAGACCACTTTTTTTCTTCTAGGAATGCATTGTTTCCGTTATCGTTAATTTGGAAGTTTGGAATGTTTTTTTCAGTGTCAATATACTGAGTTTTAAGGTCCACATTTAAGTTTTCTAACTTGTGGTTGTTCCATTTAAGTAAGATCGATTTATTTTTGTATTGATTGTTCTTTATTTTTTCAATTCTATTTTTATCATTAGGATCATCAATTGGTGAAGGTACAGGGTATTCATAGTCTCCAGAATTTGACGCATGATTGGCGCTAATGATTAAGTTGCCGTGCACTTTACCTGATAATGAAACGCCTATTTCTTTATGGCTAAAACTACCAGTGGATAGAGATACATTGTTTTTATTTTTAGGTGATATTGTTGTGATTGATATGATGCCACCGATTGCCTGAACCCCACTAGAGTTCCCAGACTGCAATACTTCAATAGACTCAATTTGTTGTAGTGGAATTAAGTCAACATTAAAAGAGCCTGATTGTGCCGTATTGATCACTTGGCCATCAATAATAAAGGTGACTTGTTTATGAGTTGAGCCGCGAATGGATATTTTGGGAGGATTCCCATATGAGGATCGTCTTACTTGAACACCTGGTGTGAGCTGTAAGACGTCAGATAAATTTTGGAACTTCCCTATAAAATAGTCCCTAGAATAAAATTGCTGATTAAGAGCACTATTGGTCGTTGAGTTATTCCCAGTTATTTCAATTTTATCCAATTGTGCATCTTTAGCGGCAGATACACATGGCAATAGCATTAAGCTCAAACAGAATAACAGAGGTAAATGACTAATAAGTTTCACACTAACCAACCAAGGTTAGACAACAGTAAGTAACCAGCAAATGAAAAATATAGAACGTGCTGCCACTTCGTCGCCCACCGCAACTACAGTTTATAGATGATTAGGCCGGTATCCGGGCTCACAACTCAAACCTTACGATTCATGATTTAACGCCTTCCCAAGCTTGCTCAGTGGCAGTGTGTTAAATCTAAGTTGCTTACCGTTGCGGGGGCAGCACTGGAGTGGCTGTAGGGTCTACAGGGGCACCAGTTTCCCGTTTAACTTTGACCTAAGATAACAGTCAAAGCACCTAAAAGTAGCGCGCATACTACGAAAGCATGAGCTAAAGGTCAAGGCGATTCACCTTGCCTAGGGCTAGGCTGGGGTGCTGTTAGTGGTTTGTTCTTGGCTCGCAAATGGCAGCATGATGGTGAAGCGAGTGCCGTTGCCTATGCTGCTTTGAACGCGCATTTGCCCAAGGTGATGGTTGGTAATAATGAAAAATGAGACGGATAGCCCAAGGCCTGTACCCATACCGACTTCCTTGGTGGTAAAGAAGGGCTCAAAAATATGACGAGTGGTGTCTTCATCCATACCTGGGCCATTGTCTTCAATGATTAACTCGGCCATTTGGTTGTTTTTGCGGGTACTGATTTGAATTTGACTATACCAATCTAAATCAAACTCTTTTGTTTGTTTGTAGTCCTGTAATGCTTGTGCGGCATTTTTTAAAAGATTCAGTATGACTTGCTCGATCTCTGATGGAATACAAGGCACATCCATTAGCGTTAGGTCAAAGTCCTTTATCAGGTCGATGGCTTTAAAATCATAACCTTTACTTAAGCTATATTCGTTTTTAGCAATGCTAATAGAGCGATCAATAATGTGATGCAAATTTTGGGGTTGTAACTTTTTAGGGCTCTGGCGGCTAAATTGCAACATGTTGTTAACGATGGTTGAGGCGCGTTCACCGGCTTGGGATATATTATTTAAGAAAGAGAATATGCCTCGTTTTTCGATATACGCTCGAATATTTTCCATGCTATCGCCGACTTCTTCAGCGCTTTCAATATTTTTTCTTATATCAGGGTTTAAGCGACGTTTGATGTTTTGTACGGTTTGAACAATCGCACCCAGCGGGTTATTAATTTCGTGAGCCATGCCCGCCGCTAACCCACCAAGTGACATCATTTTCTCAGATTGCACCATCATGTCTTCCATTTGGGTTCGCTGAGTGACGTCATCAATGCGGATAACTGCGCCTGAGTGCGTGGTGTCATCAAGTGGATAAATGGTTAAATCCAAAATGCTTTTTTGTCCTTTAAAATCAAACGAGATACGTTCAACTTTATTGATGACTTTTTTCTCAAGTGAGTTGGTTATCAGGGTAAGGTAAGTAAATAGAAAACCACAGGACTCTTCCAACGGCTGATAAATAGCATCATCCCGTTTTATATGTGTAATTTGAGTGGCACCTTTATTCCATTGTGTGACTTTTAGTTCATGATCAATTGCAATAATGGCACTGGGCATCGAGTCAATAATATTATTGAGGTAGTGCTGGAAATCAGTAAGTTTATGTTCAACTCGCGCTCTTACTTTTACTTCAAAACCTAAGCGAGCATTGGTGTCATGCATTTTTTTTGAAAGCTCTAATGCTCGCTGTCTAGCTTGCTCCGCTTTTTCTTTTTCTTGGCGTAGCATCATGTCATCTTGTTCAATGCGATTAAGCATATAGTTGAAATTCTCTGCCAGAGTGCCAATTTCATCAGGGTAAAAACGACGAGCACGCAGGCCATAGTTTTGTTCCATGGCGATTTCATTCGTGGTATCGGTTAAAGAAAATATCGGCCGAATAATTAGGCGATTAATAAAATATAAAATCACATAAATTAATACAAAACCGCTAACGAGTATTAATAAGCTAATGATGACAACTTCTAATAAAAATATCTTAGTAACATGGGCCGTTACTTTTGCCATTAATGTGAATTTTGGTCCAGGTAATAACACGCTGTCATGGTCTAGTGGTGTTAGATGGATTTGACTTAAATGCAGAGGGAAATCGTCGCTGGTACTATTGAGTCGCTTGCCATTTGCATTGTAAATAGCCGCATCTGTGATGGTAAATGCGGTTTGTTCTTTATTCAAAAAATCGCGCCACTGTGTACTATTGAATACTTTTTTATTCGGGCCATGCAGTAGGGGCGTTAGTACGGATAAATGTTGCTGAATTGGGTTTTGTGTGGCCAACCAGAAATTACTGGCCACATTCAAAAGCGATATTCCCACCATGGCGATGGCGAGTAAAACAAAGACCTTTTGGCGAACTTTAAGCTGGCGAAAGAAATCACGCATATTGTTATGGTTATCAGCGGTATGAAAATCAGTGGTCTCAGACTACCTTAGTTTTTAAGGTGAGCCAAGAACTAGGGCTGATTGAGCTGATCGTAAAGAGCTTGATTGTAGGGGCAAGCAATATTTAGCTCGTATGCTTTTTGCAATAGGTATCCCGTCATGTACTTGAGCTCAGTTGGGTTGCCCTTGCGCTGATCTTGTAGCATCGAGCTAAAGTTTTCAGCGGTTGACTCACAAACTGGCTTTGCAAGTTCAAATGCGGGGTCAAATGAATAATGCAGTGCTTGTGTCACGTTATCTATTTCGTTACAGATGTGCTTCATGTGAATAAGATAATCAGGCTGTTTAATTAGCTGCCCATTTTGACAATTGTACACAGCCGTTAAAGGGTTGATTGCGCAATTTATCATGAATTTTCGCCACAGCACGTGATTAATATCATCTTGCCATTGATAGTGTGTTGTTGGCATCCATTGTTGTAAATGCTGTTGCGTTGCGGCGTCAGTCAAAGACCCGATAATATTGATACCTTTGCCCGCGTGCACCAGTGCATTAGGGTCTTTTTTATAAGCGCCTTCTGTTGAGCTGCATGCATACAAACGCAATTTAGGAAACGCAGCGGCTATGGCTTGTTGGGAGCCTAAACCATTTTGCAATAACACAACGTTTGCATCTGGAGTAAGTTGAGATTTAATACTGTTTATTGCCGATAAGGCGTCATAGGCTTTTGTGGCAACCACTAACGATTGGATGCTTGCTTTTATAGTATTTGCGCTGAGAATATGGCCTTTTATATGTGTCTTATAAGGCTCAATCGTAAATTCATAATCATTATTGTCATGATGACGACTAATGAAGTGAATGCTGCTATTTGGATAAAAGTAGCTGGCCCATAAGCTGCCCATGGCACCTGAACCTAAAATGTAAATATCATGCATAGTGATGTGTTAAACGGTGGCGGTTTTCCAAGAGCGCTCAATATACCGTAAATATTTGGCAGGGTGGTGTAAGTGGATAGAATTAATTTTCAATTTTAATGTGGACTCATCAATTCCTAATTGCTTTGCGGCAATGTACAGCGGGCCCTTCGCCACGCTGGTAAATAGCCAAGATAAAATATAGTGGGCATCTGGTAGGCTATGATGACGCTGCTGGCCTAGCCAATACTCAGGTTCTAAGTTACTTTGTTCGACTAGGCTGTTCATGCAGCTTTGCCACAGTAGCACCCATTCACTCTCGGGGGCTTCATTGAGTTTGTGTTGGTAATTAGCTCTTGCCTGCATGACAAAATGCGCATCAGAATAAGCTAAGTAATAATCATGGCTACCCTGATGAAATAGGGATTGATCCTCTTGGTTCGGTATTGCCATATAGTCATGAAAGCGACGCAGGCGTTGGCCGTAATGAGGTGATAGTGTAGCCAAAACAGGGCTTGTATTGACCCCTGTTTGTTGGCTGGCGATATAATCATGATAAGAGCTGTATAAAAATTGTTCGGGGGAGCTGCATAATTTGTTTTGCACGGGCAAATAATGAATATGGCGTAATGTTTTACAGAGGTGCTTTGGTTGTATTAATACTTGATGAATATGTTCATCATCAAATAAATAGCCAGTGTCATGACAGGTATCTTGGTGCCATTGATTGTAATTCATTAACCAAGCCTCTAACCAATGGCTAGGCGGTTTATGGCTGAAGACTAAAAGATGTAAACTATCTGGGAACAGGCAATAGCCATAGAGTTCGATATCAGGATGCTGCTCGAGGGTTTGCAGTAATGCATCATAGGCAAACACGCAGTGAAACAATCGTTGTTGTTGCGCACTGGGTATGTGTAAGTAGTAATGATGTTGAGCTAAATCAAGGCTAATTTTTTTGTTCATAATTAAAAAATAGACAGCCCTTGGCTTTTTTACCAATTTAATAGAGTTTGTGTGATTTTATTGTCAGTTTTTGACTACTTTGCAAATAACACATGAATTTTTCTAGTAGCTCGTTAGAATTGAGCACTATATGTAAAAAACGATTCTTTAGGAGATAACCATGCCATCGTTTGATGTTGTTTCAGAAATTGATAGCCATGAAGCCAGTAATGCTGTTGAGCAAGCCAACCGTGAAGTCGAACGTCGTTACGACTTAAAAGGTAAGAATGCCTCATTTGACCTAAATGATAGCGTTATCACCCTAACCGCCAATGAAGAGTTTCATATTGATCAAATGAAACCGATCTTAGAAGCGTGCCTAATTAAGCGCAGCATTAAAGTAAGTTGCCTTGAATACGGCAAGCTGACCGGTGCCGGAAAGCTTGTAAAAATGGCCGTCACCATGCAGCAAGGTATTGATAAAGACCTAAGTAAAAAAATGGTAAAAATGGTGAAAGATAATAAGTTAAAAGTGCAGGCTGCCATTCAAGGTGAGACGATCCGTGTGACGGGCAAAAAACGTGACGACCTGCAAGAAGCCATGGCGCTTTGGAAAGGCGATGAAACCATCATCATGCCGTTACAGTTTAAAAACTTTAAAGATTAACGGTGATTAAATCTTTAGAGGTTAAGCACAGTTGGAGTGAAAGCTTTAAAGCGCTCTTTCAGCGTCAAGTTTTCTTTATGCTGTTACTGGGTTTTTCAGCTGGCTTGCCTTTAATGCTGATTTTTTCTTCTCTATCGTTATGGTTGGGCGAAGCGGGGATTAACAAATCCACCGTCACATATTTCAGTTGGGCGGCTCTGGGTTACAGTTTTAAATTTGTTTGGGCGCCTTTAGTTGATTGCCTGCCGCTTCCTTTCTTAACCAAACTATTGGGTTTACGTCGCTCATGGTTATTGCTTGCTCAGCTTGGCATTATCAGTGCTATTTGCTTGATGGCCTCTTCTAATCCGGTGATAGAAACCCACCTTACTTGGATGGCCATCGGGGCTGTTTTGTTAGGCTTCAGTGCGGCCACTCAAGACATCTCAATTGACGCTTATCGAATAGAAGTAGCCAGTGCGGATATGCAAGGTCTGTTAAGTGCCGCTTACATTGCGGGTTTTCGTATAGCAATGATTGTCGCTGGCGCTGGTGCGTTATATTTAGCCAGTTATTTAGGCTCAACCAAAGAACAATACCTCTACGAAGCTTGGCAATTAACCTATTTTACTATGGCATTACTGGGTCTTGTGGGTGTATTTGCCACATTTTTGATTTCAGAACCCATTAAACGGGAATCTCAATTTTCTCATACTGCTAATGAATATCTCGGGTTGTTAGGCGCGTTCTTTATTTGTGTAGCGGGCTTTGTTGTCTGTTTTTACTTGACTCGAGATGTGTCTAATCAATTAAAAGCGGTGTTAAGTGATGTGCTCAGTAACAAGGCATTATCAGGTTTTATTATTGAGCTACTGCGCTTGTCCTTTGCACTAATGGTCGCGTTTGTATTCGGCAAACTTTGTATTGTAACCGGTGTGGCCAATCGTCAAATGTTAGTCAACAGTTATGTTTCACCCGTTAAGCAATTCTTTGATGATTATGGTGTTAAAACGGCGTGGTTGTTGTTGGCTTTAATTGGCCTGTATCGCATTAGTGACATCGTATTGGGGGTGATGAGTAATTTATTTTACCAAGACTTAGGGTTTACCAAGGTAGAGATTGCGGATGCGGTGAAGTTCTTTGGTTTGGCCATGACCATTGTCGGCGGCTTTATGGGGGGCGTCTGGGTAATGCGTTATGGCGTAATGCGAGTATTATTTGTGAGCGCGCTGTTGGTGGTTATCACTAACATGATGTTTATCGTGTTGTATTTTGCGGGTAAAAATATGATGGTTTTATACGCCGTTGTATCAGCTGACAACTTAGTGGCCGGTGTTGCGACTGCAGCGTTTATTGCGTTTTTATCGAGTTTGGTGAATGTGAAGTTTACGGCAATGCAATATGCCATTTTTTCATCGCTTATGACCCTTATTCCAAAAGTGCTAGCGGGTTACTCTGGCAGTATTGTGGAAAGTATTGGCTATCCAGGTTTCTTCATTTTTACGGGTTTAATTGGTTTACCAATATTGGTGCTGGTTGTCATGGTGCAGCGATCTTTAGATATTACGGAACGCAGCGTTAACCAAGAAAATGCGGCTTCTTAATCTTGTTTTTGATAATAGGCACGCCTTCAGATAAAAGCCTAGCGCGCTGTTCTTTGTAACTGTCAGAGCCTTCGGGCAAACTAATTTTCCCCTGTGAATTGACCACTCGGTGCCAAGGTAGTTGAGTATCTTTAGGTAAGTTTTTTAGCAGCCGACCCACATGTCGTGAGTGATTTTGAAAGCCCGCAGATCGAGCCAATGCACCATAACTGACGGTATGACCGTATGGCACTTGGCTCAGAGCAATGTAAATAATGTCGTCGAAATTCATGCCCGCATACTATCACATGTATGCAGGTCAGCCCCACTCTAACTGGCTTTGAGTTTGACGATTTGAGAGCTTAATTTTTGTGACATTCCTTTTAATGATTCGCTTAAATCTAATGTTTGTTTAGCGTATTTTGAGCTATCTTCAGCAATCGAAGTGATCTCATTTACATTTTGTGAAATATCATCTGCCACGGTGCTTTGTTCTTGAGCCGCCTGAGCAATTTGCTCGTTAGTCCCTAATATTTGTTTAATGTCATGACTGATTTTTTCAATCGTCTCACCGGCTTGATTCACCTGAGTGACACTTTCTTCTGTGCGAGTTTGCCCTGATTCAATGGCGGTTACCGCATTTTGAGCGCCGTTTTGTACGTTCTCAATGATGGTATGAATTTCGGCGGTACTTTCTTGGGTACGTTGAGCAAGTGTGCGCACTTCATCTGCCACAACCGCAAAGCCGCGGCCTTGCTCACCTGCGCGTGCTGCCTCAATCGCGGCGTTAAGGGCAAGTAAGTTGGTTTGCTCTGCAATGCCTTTGATAACATCGAGAACTGTGCCGACATTTTTTGTATCGACTTCTAAATTGCGAACCACTTCAGCGGTACTGGCGATTTGTTCACTGGTTGCGTTAATGGTGGCAATGGCGTGGCGCATAATACCAACCCCTTTAGAGGCTGATTTTTCTACATTATTGGCCACTTTTGCGGCTTCTTGTGCGTGTCGAGCCACCTCGGCTGATGCGGCCGACATTTCGGTTATTGCCGTCGCCATTTGATCAGTACGCTGATATTGGTTCTGAGTGCCAGTTTGAATGGTGCTGGCAATTTCGTGCAATGACTGTGCACCTTCGCTTAGCTGATTAATCGAATCACTGATGGCTGAGGTACCTTCATTCAAGTTTGTTTGCAATTGAGCAACCGCTGAATACATTTGTGCAATCTCATCATCGCCACTGAGTGGGGTGACAGTAAATTCTAATTTACCTTGTGATAAGTCAGTGATGTATACACCAGCTTGTGTAATGGGTTGGCAAATCCAGCGGTTGATCAGCATAGAGGCGATGATAAAAAACGAGACCATAGTGATTAAAATGACAACCAAACCATAAACGACTGTGTTGTTAGCAGCGGCTGTGGTGCTTTTACTGTGTGCTTGTGCTTGCTTGAAAGCGAGTTCAGTGATGGCGGTGGCCATTTTGGTGGGCTCGCGATCAATACCCGATACGGCTTTATCGCCTTCGATATGGTTTTTATCAGCGGCCAAAAAGGCGTTATAACCGGTTTTGTACTTATCTAATAAAACCTTATGAGCGGCTAAAAACTCTTGTGTGAGTTTTTTGGTATCGTTTTTTACGGTTAGCTGAATAACTTTATTACCCAGCGCTTGCACCTTGTCATGCTGCTGTTGAAACTTTCCCCAGTATTTTTCACGCTTGGTATCGTCGTAGCCACGCAGTAATACGTTTTTCCACTCTTGAACTTGCACTTTAAATTCGATTGCCATGGCGTCTGCGGCCAGCGCTGAAGCCACATCTTGGCCCAGCACATCTTCAAATTCAGAAACCTGGTCGGATAGTGACAAAAATGAAATGCCACTAATGATACCGACACCGAGTATGCCAGAACCAATAATGGCTAATAATTTGGCGCGTAAACCCATCGACATAGTTATCCTCCATTAGGAATAGTGTTACCTAATGTAAGTCTAGTACTGATTTGGCGATGTGCAGGTTTCTATGCCACCCTTTATCTTATAGGCGAAGACCCCCGTCTAACTCGATAATGCGGCCATTCATGTAATCATTCTCAAGTAAAAAAGCCACGCTTTGGGCTATTTCATCGGCTTCGCCCATGCGCTTGGCCGGAATCATGTTGGTCATTTTGGCAAGAATGTCTTCTCTGATGCTGGCGGTCATATCAGTGCGAATGAACCCTGGCGCAATGGCGTTGCTGCGAATGTTAAAAGGCGCGAGTTCTTTTGCCCAGACTACGCTTAATGACGCCACGCCTGCTTTTGCGGCGCTGTAATTGCTTTGCCCCATATTACCTGCTCGCGAAATACTCGAAATATTGATAATACAGCCTGTTTGCTTCAGCTTTGCAGCTTGATAGGCAAACTCACGACCGCACAAGAATACGCCAGTTAAGTTGACGTCTATTACGCTTTGCCAGTGATTGAGCGAAAGCTTAGTAAGCTCGCCGTTTTTCTCCTTAATGAGCAAGCCATCGCGAAGAATACCGGCGTTGTTGATAAGCCCATTAAGCGCGCCAAAATCTTGTGCAATTTGGCTGAAAACCTGCTCTACAGCATCTTCTTGTGCGACATTACAACAATAGTATTTAACCTTAGGGCTGCCGGCTTGCTCACATAAAGATTGAGTTTGCGAGAGCTTTTGCTCGTCTAAATCAATCAGTACCAGTTTTGCGCGTTTATTGGCAAGGTACAGTGCCATAGACTGGCCTAAACCTTGTGCGGCGCCGGTAATCACGATAACGCTGTTTTCTATTTGCATGATTTACTCTCAATATAGTGAAAATTGACGCTACATTAGCGTGTTCTTAGGGACTCGCCAATCTCATTGTTTATGCTGGCCAAAAAGCAGAAACGAAGCCCAATAGAATAAATGCACTGGCCGCAATGATACGAACCATATTAAGCGGTAAGCGTTTCATTAAAGCGTCGCCAAAATAAATGATTGGGATATTGGCCATCAGCATGCCGACGGTGGTGCCAATTGTAACCAAGAGCACGTTTTGGTACTGGGCGCCTAAAATAATAGTGGCTACTTGAGTTTTATCACCCATTTCAGCCAAGAAAAATAAAAGCGTGGTAGCAAAAAACGGCCCTAAATGCGCCATTAAGTTAGGCTCGCTATCGAGCTTGTCAGGTATTAATACCCAAAGGCCCACTGCGATAAAACTGCCTGAAACCAAATATTGCACCCAACTTTCACTTAACCATTGAATCGAGTATTGGCCCAGCCAAGCGCTTAAGCCGTGATTAATAATAGTAGCAAGTAAAATACCGGCAATAATGGCGTGTTTATTAGAAAAACGGGTGGCTAATAGTAGAGAGAGAAGTTGGGTTTTATCACCGATTTCGGCAAGTGCCACGGTTGTGGTCGAGATGAGTAACGATTCCATGAAAGGCTCCAGCGGGAATAAGAACCAAGGCAAATAGCAACCTCCCGCCATTGGGTGGCTATTTACCTTAAGTCTTGCCGATGTCGAGTACATAGTACGCTAACACGATGCCACCATAAGCCATTGAGGGCTTAATTATGTTGACGACATCACCAGAAAAACTGGCAGGCTACTCCCCTAAGATGCGCGCATTATAAGGTGAGATGGGAGGGAGTCAATTCGCTGGTGTGTAAATACGATTGGCAAGGCAGGTTTTATGTTTGCTTTATGCATAAAAAAGCCCCGAGGAAACCTCGGGGCAAGCGGTCTATACAACATAACAGGAGAGTTTACACTTCGGCGTAACGGTTGCTTAGGGCATCAAAAAATTGCTCCCTCAGCTTACTGACTTCACGTTTAATATCTTGGGCTTCTTGCTCGTTTAAGTCTTTTTTGTCGATATAAAAATGTCGGCGAAAAAAGATCACCTTACTGCGAAATTTACGCAGGCTTTTATATAAGGGCTTCTCATTGAGCAGCAGCAGCTTAGACTCAGCGGCGGTGAGTTCATTAAAGCTGTGTACGAGCTCGTCGAGCACCAGATACAGCTCGCTGCGGCGGCTTTGCGGCCAGTCGTAACGGTTTTTTGTCGCGTTCATGTATTCGTTGATTAATTCGAAATACTTCATAAATACGTGATGAACTTGTTCTGCTTGTTGCGCAATGCCTTCTAATAAATCACGCTGGTGGTCTAGGCGCTGCTGGGCCCGGTTGTGCTTAAGGCGCATCCCCGATAGCCAGTAACCAGATAAGCCGGCGATCATGGCACCAAGGGTGACCTTGATGCTGGTATCTAAAATGACGATCAGTTCTTGCATGATGACTCCGCGTCAAAAAATCGGTGGTTATCCTTGAAAAGCAAAAACAACACCACCATTAAGATAACTTGATAAAAAAGAGAGAAATTATGAGATTTTTATTGTTATTGGTACTTTTGCCCTTGGTTGAGGTGGCTGCTTTTGCCCAGGTTGGTGGGAAGCTAGGTGCGATGAACGCAGTGTTTATGACATTGGCGACAGCATTTTTGGGAATGTTTTTAATTAAGACGCAAGGTTTTCGCACATTAAGCCTTGTGCGTGAACAAATAGCACAAGGACAAATGCCAGCGCAGACTGTTTTGAGTGGACTAATGGTGTTTGTGTGTGGCGCATTGTTGTTAATTCCAGGGTTTGTGACCGATACACTTGGCTTAATTGGCTTATTACCTTTTGTTCGCAATGGTTTAGCAGCTGCAATTCTGAAAAAAGGCATTATTGTTCAGGGAGCAGGAACAAAAGCCCGTCAAGCCGATGAGCATGGAAATGTCATCGAAGGGCAATACCGTCGCGAAGATTAATTGAAAAAAATGGCAATAAGGTGTTGAAATATATTTCACTGCCCCCATCTTAAGTTCACAAATTTTAATAAGGTGACATGTTGTCACCTTAAAATAATAAAAGAATTGGCTGATTTAGCCATTCAACACTGAAACTCGTTTGGAGATACGTAAATGAAAATCCGTCCGTTACACGATCGAATCGTTGTTCGTCGTAAAGAAGAAGAAACTAAAACGGCTGGCGGTATCGTGCTTCCTGGTGCAGCTGCGGAAAAACCAAACCAAGGTGAAGTCGTAGCAGTCGGTACTGGCCGCGTTTTACAAAATGGTGATATACAAGCCCTAGCCGTTAAAGTGGGTGATACTGTGTTGTTTGGTCAATACGGTACTAACGCTGTAAAAATCGATGGTGAAGAGCTATTGATTATGAGCGAAGGCGAAATCTACGGCATCATTGAAGCTTAATCTTCAATTCACGTTATTCATTGTCAAAATATATTGTTAAGGAATTGAATCATGGCTAAAGAAGTAATTTTTAGTGATAGCGCCCGCAAAAAAATGCTGGCGGGTGTTAACGTTTTAGCGGACGCCGTAAAAGTAACCTTAGGACCTAAGGGTCGTAACGTTGTTTTAGATAAGTCTTTTGGTGCACCCACCATCACCAAAGATGGTGTATCGGTAGCAAAAGAAATCGAGCTAGAAGATAAGTTCGAAAACATGGGCGCGCAGATGGTTAAAGAAGTTGCGTCACAAGCAAACGATAAAGCCGGTGACGGTACAACAACTGCGACAGTATTGGCGCAAGCGATCATCAACGAAGGTCTTAAATCCGTTGCCGCTGGCATGAACCCAATGGATCTTAAGCGTGGTATTGATAAAGCTACCGCTGCGGTTGTTGAAGAATTGGCTAAATTGGCGCAACCATGCGCAGATGGAAAATCCATCGCTCAGGTAGGTACTATCTCTGCAAACTCTGATAGCACTGTGGGTGACTTAATTGCTCAAGCTATGGAGCGCGTTGGTAAAGAAGGCGTGATCACAGTTGAAGAAGGTCAAGGCCTGCAAGATGAGCTAGAAGTGGTTGAGGGTATGCAGTTTGACCGTGGTTACTTGTCACCTTACTTCATCAACAACCAAGAAAAAATGAATGTTGAGCTAGAGAATCCTGTGATTCTTTTAGCGGATAAAAAAATCGACAACCTACAAGAAATCATTCCATTACTAGAAGCGGTTGCTAAGTCTAGCCGTCCTCTATTAATCGTAGCCGAAGACGTTGAAGGCCAAGCGCTAGCAACTCTTGTTGTAAACACAATGCGCGGCACGTTCAAAGTAGCGGCTGTTAAAGCTCCTGGTTTTGGTGATCGGCGTAAAGCCATGTTGCAAGACATCGCTATTTTGACTGGCGGTAAAGTGATCTCTGAAGAAGTGGGCATGAGCTTAGAAACCACGACTCTAGACGATCTAGGTACAGCTAAAAAAGTGGTTATTGATAAAGAGCACACAGTTATCGTTGACGGTGCAGGTTCTGAGTCTGACGTGAAAATGCGTTGTGACCAAATCCGTAGCGAAGCCGATGCGTCTACTTCAGAATACGACAAAGAGAAACTGCAAGAGCGTTTAGCGAAATTAGCTGGCGGTGTTGCTGTTATCAAGGTTGGCGCGGGTTCTGAAATCGAAATGAAAGAGAAAAAAGACCGTGTTGAAGATGCGCTACAAGCAACGCGCGCTGCGGTTGAAGAAGGCGTAGTAGCCGGTGGTGGTGTTGCACTGATTCGTGCCCTAAGCCATGTAACGGTTCAAGGTGATAACGAAGATCAAAACGTGGGTATCGCACTCGCGCTACGCGCAATGGAAGCACCAATTCGTCAAATCGCTGCGAACGCAGGTGACGAAGGTTCGGTTGTTGTGGATAAAGTGAAATCAGGCGAAGGTAACTTTGGTTACAATGCCGCTACTGGTGTTTACGGTGACATGATCGAAATGGCGATCATTGACCCTGCGAAAGTGACACGTTGATCTCTACAAGCCGCGGCTTCAGTTGGTGGTTTAATGATCACTACGGAAGCAATGGTTGCAGAGATTCCAGAAGAGAAAGGTGCCGGTATGCCAGATATGGGCGGAATGGGCGGAATGGGTGGTATGGGCGGAATGATGTAATTCACCTGAACCCTTTGTTTAAGAAGAGGTCTCCTATTGGAGGCCTTTTTTTTGGCCAATATTTTTTCAGATGTTGATGATTTTTTGTGCGTTGGCTCACTTAGTCGAATAATTTCTGAATTTTTACCGTTTTGTTTCACTTTTTTGTCATACAGTGGCGTTACAGTGCGGCTCGCCTGCTTTACAATGGTGCCCCTTAGAATTTGTACAAGGTTATAACATAGTGGCCAAGGCCAAAGGAAATCGTCGATTAATTGCCGTATGTATCACGGTTTATATTGTTTGTTTAATTGCATTGATGCCATTGAATGTACTTTATCGTGTGCTTGAGCCCAGTAACTTACCTGTTGAAGTCTTAGCCGTGTCCGGCACTGTTTGGCAGGGCAAGGTTGTTATTAAGCATAATATGACAGGTCAAGTGGATGCCAAGTGGTCACTGCAACCGTTAAGTCTACTAACTGGGAGTGTTAAAGCTCAGTTATCTGTTGATTCCAGTGTGTTCGATGTGAAAAGCCTCGTAACGTTTAATGGTTTGAACCAATCTATACATTTAGAAAAAACCAGTGGTCTTGTGACCGCAGGCTTTATTAACCAAGTGATCGCACAATCTAAAACGAAAATTAATGGAGATATTGAGTTAAATAACACCGATATTGAATATAATCTTGCCACAGGTGAAAGTTCGCAAGCCAGCGGGCAAGTGGTTTGGTTGGGTGGGCAAGTCCAGTATCCTAAAGGCCGTAAGATGGCCTCTGCTAATTTGCCCATGTTAGTGGCTAAAATAAGCAGTGAAAATAATGAATTAAAAGCCAATGCAGCCACAGCGGATGGTGTGCAAGTGGCAAGCGTTAGCCTGAAAAAAGATGGCTGGGCTAATTTGGCGGTACGAAAAGCGATGATCGATTTAGTGGGCGAACAATGGCCTAACAAAGTATCGGCTGATGCCATCGTGTTTGAAGTTTCTGAGCGTATTTTTACTCGCTAGTAATAAGGTTTATTTGTGCATTGGACAGAACATAAAGCATTTCAACCCAGCATTACGGCCGCAAAGTGGATTTTGGGTCTATGCGTGTCTTATCAGCTAGCGGTTTTGACCTGGCTGATTATTGATCAGCCAGTTGTGGTTTTGCCCGAAGCGACTCAAGCACACACGGAAACATCTGCGCTACCCCAATCTTATGGCTTGGCACAGCTGGATATTTTTGGCAGTGCAACCCAAGCCCCTTTAGCAACCGAGCAAGAAATTGATGCGCCTAAAACACGCTTACGATTACTGTTGATGGGCGTATTTGTTGCAAAAGATAAAACACACTCCAGCGCGATTATTTCAGAGCAGGGTCGTAATGGTGAGTTTTTTAAGATTGGTGATCGCGTACAAGGTCGTGCTTTATTATCTCAAGTATATGAGGACAAGGTCATACTTGATAATAGCGGCAAATTTGAAACGCTAACCTTTGAAGACACACAAAAAGCACTTAAGGGCATTACCGCTAGTGCACCTAGAGTGGCGGAAAGAGATGCTAGAAAATCAAATGGCTCGAATCGTAAAGAATTTAAGCAAGAACTCCGCGGTATTCGAACCGCAGAGCAGTTTGTCGGTTTTGCTAAAGACCAACTTGAAGATCCGTCGCAAGCGATGGAAAACCTAGGATTGCAATCAACAGGGGATGGTTACGTGTTAACACCGTCTTCGACAATGCTAATGGGGATTGGTATGAAACCAGGTGATAAAATAATTTCTGTGAATGGTCACTCTCTTGGTGATCCTTCACAGGATAAAACAATTATTGATGAAGTTTACGCATCTGGAAGTGCCAGTATTGTCATTGAACGTGGCAGTCGACGTATGACTATTAACCACGCGTTTTAATTATGGTTTTGAATATGAAAATAAGAAATTGGATTCACGCCGTCATTTTATTAGTGTTGCTGCCAAGCACGCTAGCATTTGCTGACGACGAACAAACATGGAAAGTGAGTTTAAAAGATGCGGATATCAAAGCCTTTATTTCTCAGGTGGCCAATATTACTGGCTATAGCTTCGTTATCGACCCTCGCGTAAAGGGTAAGGTAACAATTGATTCAAATACATCTATGTCGAAAGAAGATGTGTATGAAATGTTTCAATCTGTTTTACAGGTACATGGCTTTGCCGCTATTCCTGCAGGCGGCATTATTAAAATCGTTCAGCAAAACGATACAAAGCAAGAAGGTGGTATGCCCACTGCGCTGCGTAACACAAAGCAAAGTGAGCAGTTAATCACTCAGGTTATTCAAATTAAAGACACACCGGCTCTCGATCTTGTGCCTATCTTACGCCCGATGGTTGCAAAATACGGTCATTTAGCCGGTGTTAAAAGTGCTAACGCGTTAATCGTCACAGATCACGCGTCTAACGTTCGTCGTTTAGAAAAAATTATTGAACGCTTAGATGGTTCAGGCGTATCAGAATTAGAAGTGGTGCAGTTAGAAGAAGCGTGGGTAGGTGACATTGTTGATATCTTAACAAGTCTAGACCCAGAAAAAGTGAGCCAAGGCGGTAAAACCAAGGAAGCCAGTGGTGTTGCTGGTCGTATTCGTGTGGTTGCGGATGAGCGTGCCAATCGGTTAATCATTCGGGGTGAAAAAAGTGCACGTGAAAAAGTAAAACAACTTATTTTAAGTTTAGACAAGCCGTCTAAATTTTCAGGTAAAGCATCGGTTATTCGTCTACAGCATGCTGATGCAAAAGAAATGGCAGACCTTCTTAAAAACTTAATGGGTGATGTGAAAGAAGAGAAAGGCAAAAGCCAAGCCGCAAGCGGTGTGAGTATCCACCCGGATGTTGGCTTAAATGCATTAGTGGTACGTGCCGAACCTTCTACCATGTCTGAAATTAAAGAAATCGTTTCACAGCTCGATATTCGTCGTGCTCAAGTATTAATTGAAGCCGCTATCTTAGAAGTAACGGGTCAAGTTGATGATCGAGTGGGCGTACAAACGGCCTTGGTTGATGCTAATGCGGTTTCTAACGGCAGCAGTGACACCCCTTTAAGTGCCACTAGTTTTGGTGATGGCGGTGTCAGTATGACAGACTTTATTTCTGGTATTGCAGGGCTTAGCAGCGGAGCAGCAACTAAAATCCCTTTAAGTTCGGGTTTAACATTAGGTGGTGCAGGCAAGGCGGGTTCAAACGACTTTGCAGTATTGATTCAAGCATTAGAGTCAGTCAGTAATGCAAACTTACTCAGTACACCAAGTATCATGACACTTGATAACCAAGAGGCTGAAATTATAGTGGGGCAAAACGTCCCGTTCGTGACGGGGCAGCAGCAATCCAGTACCTCAAATTCAAACCCATTTAACACCATCGAACGTAAAGATATTGGTACAACATTAAAAGTTATTCCTCATGTGCAAAATGGTAAATTCATTCGCTTAGAAGTGGAGCAAAGTACAGAGTCTGTATCAACCACTAAAGTAGAAGGTCAGTCCGATTTAATTACGAACAAACGCTCTATCGTGACACAAATTTTAGCTGAAGACGGTGAGATTGTTGTGTTAGGTGGCTTGATTCGTGATGCCGTTGAAGAGAGCCAAAGTAAGGTCCCATTTCTTGGTGATATTCCAATTATTGGTTGGTTGTTCCGTTCGACCAGTGAGAAGCATGTTAAACAAAACCTAATTGTATTGTTGAAACCATCGGTGATCTTGGATAAAGAAACCAACCAAGAAATTTTACGTCGTAAATACGATGGTATTTATGAGGTCGATTTGAGTAAAGAGATTGGTGATGAAGCCATTGATGAGAAGCTTAAACTTTTGTTTGATCATTAATACTTAATATATTCAAGACATAAAAAAACCAAGCTAAGCTTGGTCAGACTGCTGACAAAGTCCTCGCCTTTTTAGGTGAGGATTTTTTATAATAGGGCCATGCTAAATGACCGCCCCCAAACACAGTCGCAACTTGAGTTCGTTTCCATTGACGAGCTTGTGCCTAATGACCATCTTCTGC
>JAWUXY010000092.1:0-7133 GCA_034111105.1 Bermanella sp.
TGTTAACCTGATCCGCAGGATCAAAGGCCTTAGTGTACCACATAACATATAATTGACTACGGCCTAACCTCGCTGTTTGTGAGCCTGTTCCTGCCTGTGCTAGATCATAAAAAGGCCCTATATTTGTTTAAAAAACAAACATAGGGCCTAATCGTAAGTCGCTTAGAACAACTCTCTCATTCAACGTTAGTTGATGCTAATATCAATACGCTTTGGTTGCTCCTGTTCTGTCTTTGGTATCTCAATTTCTAAGACACCGTCTTGATAACGTGCTGCGATGTTTTCTGTATCAGCCTTATCTGGCAAAGTGAAATTGCGCACAAACGATCCATATGCTCGCTCGACTCTATGTACCTTACCTTTACTCTCTTCGTGCTGACTGTGGCGCTGCCCTGATAGCGTCAGGACATTTTCATGCACACTAATGCTAATTTGATCTTTGTCCACACCCGCAAGCTCTGCATGTAGGTGATAACTTTGTTCGCTTTCAGAGACATCCACCACCGGATGCCAATCAGCTTTTGTCATCGTCTGCGTACTGGCTTTTGTCTCTTGCGGGCGATAACGGTTTAACACAGCTTCCATTTCAGTGAATGGGTCCCAAGTTGATAATCTCATGTGAGCCTCCTATTCATTTGTATTACGCTCACAACCGATATAGGTTTTAAATAATCTTTTTCAAGTATCAATTTTCATATTTTTTGAAATAAATACTTAAATTATATTTTTTATTTTACCAGCGAGGTCTCATTATTTATGGCATAACTTTTGTTATTAAGGGCGAACAATAAAACTTCAAGTCTAATTTTTTATACTTTGTTAGTGCCATAAAAAAACACGATATAACAATTCATATCGTGTTTCAGTTTGAAAATGCAGTCGCCGTTAAGCGTTAATTTGTATTGTGGCGCTCATTAATGAGTACTTGCACAACCGACGGGTCTGCCAGGGTTGATGTATCCCCTAAACTGTCAATTTCATTAGCGGCAATTTTTCGTAAAATACGACGCATTATTTTACCACTACGGGTTTTTGGCAAGCCTGCCGAAAGTTGAATAATATCCGGGGCGGCAATTGCACCAATCTCCCCTCTTACCCATGTTTTTAATTCCGCTTCTAACTCGGCACTGGGTGCAATACCTGATTTTAAAATCACATATGCATAAATACCATGGCCTTTAATGTCATGCGGGTAACCCACCACTGCCGCCTCAGCCGTGTATTTGTGTGCTACTAGGGCGCTTTCAATTTCTGCCGTGCCCATGCGATGCCCAGAAACATTGAGTACGTCATCCACTCGGCCGGTTATCCAGTAATAGCCATCTTCATCACGGCGCACGCCGTCACCTGAAAAGTATTTACCCGGAAAGGTTTTAAAGTAAGTATCAACGAAGCGCTGATGATCACCATACACGCTGCGCATTTGCCCAGGCCAACTGTCTAGTATGACTAAGTTGCCTTCACATGGCCCCTCTTGCACCTTACCGTCGCCGTCAACAATGGCAACCGACACGCCAGGCAATGGCTTAGTCGCCGAGCCTGGTTTTAAATCCGTGGCTCCCGGTAGCGGGCTAATTAAAATACCTCCTGTTTCTGTTTGCCACCACGTATCAACAACAGGACACTGACTATTACCAATGGTTTTGTAATACCACTCCCATGCCTCAGGGTTGATCGGTTCACCCACACTGCCTAACAGTTTTAAACTGTCACGCTTGGTGCCTTCAATGGCTTTTTCACCATGGGCCATCAAGGCACGAATCGCCGTTGGGGCGGTATACAGAATATTTATTTGATGTTTATCAACCACTTGGGCCATACGATTAACGGCAGGGTAATTAGGCACACCTTCAAATAAAACCGTTGTGGCACCATTGGCCAATGGACCATAAATCATATAACTATGGCCGGTGATCCAACCCACATCAGCTGTGCACCAATAAACATCACCGGCATCGTAATTAAAAACATGCTCATGGGTATACGCGGCGTAAACAAGATAACCGCCCGTTGTGTGCAACACACCTTTAGGCTTGCCTGTACTGCCCGATGTATACAAGATGAACATCGGATCTTCTGCGCTCATGGGTTCACACGGGCAGTGATCATCAACTTGCTTAAGCATTTCGCCGTACTCAACATCACGACCTTCTTGCCAATTTACATTAATACCCGTGCGCTTAATCATTAACACTTTTTCAACGCATTCGGTGCCTGCTTTATTTAAGGCTTCATCAACGCTGGCTTTTAATGGGACGGTTTTACCGCCACGCACGCCTTCATCTGCTGTGATTACCCACTTGCTATGACAATCTTCAATGCGCCCCGCTAAGGCGTCCGCACTAAACCCACCAAACACCACAGAATGAATCGCACCGATACGGGTACACGCCAACATTGCTAAACTGGCCTCTACAATCATGGGCATATAAAGCGTCACAACATCGCCCTTTTGCACGCCCATTTCTTTTAAAATATTGGCAAAGCGTGAGACTTGTTGATGCAGTTGCGCATAGGTAAGTTTGGTATCATCTGTAGGCTCGTCACCTTCCCAAATAATGGCAACATCATTGGCTTTTGTTGGCAAGTGGCGGTCAACGCAGTTATGGCAAACATTTAACACACCATCATAGAACCACTTGATGTGTAGATCGTCGGTAGCAAAATTGACATCTTTTATTTTTGTGTAAGGTGTAAACCAATCTAAGCGCTTACCTTGCTCGCCCCAAAAGGCTTCGTTTTCTTGCATAGAGTGTGAATACGCTTGCTGATACTGCTGTGCATTCATATGCGCATTATCAGCCCATTTTTTGGGCACGCGATGGATCGGGTAATCGCTCATGAGGTATCCTGATATTGTTATTCTTGTTATCTATTGATCACCCCATTTAACCGATTCTATCTTGTACATTCAACCAATAACGCCAAAAGTTCGCATTAATACTGTCGCTATTTACTCCCTATGTTGACCTCTAACACCCTAGTACCAGTATTTGTAATTGCTACACTGCCAGCAGAAACTAAAAGGTACGTTTATGGACACGTTAATCAACAGCCAAGGGCAGGTACATTATGGTGTTTTACCCACCAGCCCGACACACATCAACCACTTAGATTTTGATTTACGCAATAATATGGATAACGCCATTAATGGCTTTCGTAAAAAAATGCGATTTAATCAATTTCAATTTGTTGGCCTAACCGGTGATGATCTTATTTTTGGTGTCGCCATCGTTAATCTAAAGTGGGTCAGTAATTGTTTTTTGTACCTTTACCAACCCAGCACACAAACCTTTAAAGAATACTCATGGTTAAAACCGTTTGCGATGCACACTCAAACCGACACCCAACCCAACAACGGGCATTGGTCATTTAAAAGTGGCCATAACCACATTCAAATAACCAGCAACGCACACACGCGTCATTTAAAAGTAAGCTGCGGTAATGAATTGAATGTTGATGTCATGATTAATGAAACACAATCACCACTCGATGTATGTTGCCGTGCGGGTTACAACGGATGGGTGTACACACAAAAAAATACCGCACTGCCGTTTACTGGCCAAATTCAATGGCAAGGGCAAGACATTCAAACGCAAGATTTACTCGCCAGTGTAGATTGGTCTTGTGGTTATATGCGTCGCGAAACGTTTTGGCACTGGGCAAGCTTAAGTCACAAAACTCAAAGCGGCGATGTCATTGGTTTTAATTTAGCCGCCGGTGTGAATGAAACCAGTTACACCGAAAATGCACTGTGGGTGAATGGTGAGATGATCAAACTCGACCGCGCCGAATTTATATTTGATCGTAAAAATCGCATGACTCCTTGGCAAATAGAAACCAGTGATGGACATATTTCACTCACCTTCACGCCCGCTGGTGAGCGTAAAGAAAAAATCAATGCCGGTTTTATGGCATCAAATTTCACGCAAGTATTTGGTCGATTTAATGGCACGATTAAAAATGCACAAGGTGATGTGATTTCCATTAAGCAAGCCACTGGTTTTTGTGAGGATCATTTTGCTAAGTGGTAATACACTTAATAAGCAGGTGGGAACTACTCCCCCTGCTAATCCTGCGGGAAAATAAATGTAATTCAAAGAGTCTGCCTAACATTTCTCTGTCTTATATCTAAAGATTTGACCAATTTCGTTAAGGAGACCATTTGTTAAGGTAGCCACTTACTGGATTACAAAAAACATCCGTATAAGCCTTAAATTTATCGCTATTGCGAGTCATAGTGTTACTAACGGAACAATTAAATATTCATAAAATAACTGTGTTAGAAAAATGATTAAAGCCAATTGTAGTGGTACGGTGAATTTGTCCACCGGACACATCAGCAGAATCATGAAAAACAAACCAGTCATCATCGCTTTGTGTCACTGGCGTTAGCGCCAAATATTCACACTCACACATCCCGCCATCAGTGTATTTACAATCCACACAAGATCAGGTGAAATATTGAAGAATTTGTTTGATACTTAATTCCATTTAGTTTATTTCCCTATTATAAATTAATACATATTCAGATTGTATGTATTATCAATTGAGATGACTATTTTCCGGTGCTTATCGCAAAGCTCATCCCATTCATTTAAGCTTTTTAGGGTGACGAATTTCTTTTGCAGAAACGAGAATATTAATTTTTCCTGTCTAATATCTTTATTTTCAATCGCTATATCCGACATAGACTCTATCGTGGCACATATTCCTAGTACACTTGCTGACTCATGAAACCTCTTAACTATTTCCTTATCAATTAATACCTCTTCTGAAAAAGAAGGGGGAATAAAAATTAACAATGTTAATAATGGTAATAATTTCATCATCTGTTTATTCCCCTTCTTCTCAGTAATCGTTTGGGCTTAAGTAATATGCTCAATGTACTCATCTGTAAACATTACCCTCGTATTTGTATCTAATATCGAATAGACAGCTTCGGCCCGATTTTTCATTCCCTTGTCTCTTGTCACTAGAATATCACAATGAGAACCATTAAATACGTGCTCACTATCAGCGAATCTAGATCCTTTTTTGAACACTTTTTTAGAGTCTGGCCAATAACCAAAACCTTCTAATAGGGAGAATATAATATGTAAATCCTCACCAATAGTCATATGGCTACCTGAAGCCCCCATCTGCTTCCACTGTTCTGAGAAAATTTCTTTATTAATTTTTTTTAGGAGTAACAGCATGTCTTTCAATGATCTAGGACCCTCACTTCCCGCAGGGATTGCCCTAGAGATTGCTTCGTCTATAGTGGAAACTGCTTTCGTACCAGAAAGATTGTTCAATATGTCAGGATTCAGACCAAGTTGATCCCTCATGATTTTCATTTGCTCAAAGGGAATTAAATTATTAAGTAAATTTTTATCAATTAAATCTGGATTTGGGTTTGTTATGGTATCCCATACGCTTTCAGGTGATTCTTGTTGGTATTCATAATCATAAATACTATGAACAAAGTAAAGGTCGTTACTTATAGAGCTAATAAGTTTTAGCCTATCATGACACCTTTTGGTGAGAGAATTACGTGTTACTTCTGAAACTTGAGCTGCACTAAAAGGATATATATAAGTATTTAATTTTTTGGGGCTTATTAGGTGAGACATAAATTTATCTAGACGACCCTCACTTAATTCAATTATGACATTTGAGTCAAGATACACTCTTACAGGTTCACTCATACTTATTTTTCCCCTGCGTGTATTAGGAAGGGTGCTGCTTCTTTTGTATTAGCATAATTTGACACCACCTAACCTTTAGATAATAACTTAAGGTAATATTTCAGTATTTCAATTTCAGCTTCAGCCGTCATTTCAATAAATAAACTGTAATCATCGGTGGTATGAGCAGTGTCTAATGCCTCATAATAAGCGAGCCGATCTTTAGCCTTAATTACTACAGGCAAATATCCGCTACGCATTAGTTCAAAATTCATTAATAGTCGGGCAGTTCGGCCATTACCATCAATAAAAGGATGAATCTTTACAAAATCCGTATGAAGCCGAGCTGCCATTTCGATAGGGTGAAGATTATGTTTTTCATACTGCTTTACTAGAATTTGCATTTCGTCTCGAACTTTTATGTGGTCTGGTGGGGAGTGATCCGCTCCAGAAATGACCACATTCTGATTACGATAAACCCCAGCATTACCATCATCAATTTTTTTAAGTACTAAATTATGGATAGATTTAATTAGCCGTTCACTGAACTCCTCTTTCTTACTAACAATATCTTCAACATAGTCAATTGCTTCTTTATGATTGATTGCTTCGAAATGTTCAACCATGGACTTCCCACCAATTGTAATACCTTCAAGCACTACTTTAGTTTCTTTTAAAGTTAATGTATTACCTTCGATTGCATTTGAGTTATAAGTCCAATTTAGGACTAATTGCTCATGAAGACTTTTTACCGTATACACAGGCAAAGGACGTAAGGCATCCAATTCCGATTTTAATTTATCTAACTCGTTAAACATTATAATTATCATCCTGTATCTAACAGATTTTTCTATTCGAAACTGGCCACGGGTAAGAATTGCCCCTTCCGGAAGATATACCTGCCAATATCCAAAGGGACTCAATCCAAACATATATTTAACCTTGATAGTCATATACCGTTTATTTTGAAATCCGTAGTCATTATTTTTCCCTCAAAAATAGGTTCCACTCGTCAACTTGGTCAACCTTTTGGGGTCTTCACCGTGACCACCGCTGAATAATACCCCCGGTAAAGGAAAGTACCATCCCCCTGCTTTGTACCAACAATCACTAAACCAATCATATATGATTGAATTGATTATAGATTGAACGAAAATATCGTTATCCAAGTAATGGGAATTATCAATTTCAGGAAAGTCGTCAATGAATCTCACAAAATCTTTGCATATAAGAGGGTCTTCACCAAATATGGAAACCAGTGGAAGTGGATTCTTGTCATCTAGGTCGTCAAGACATGCTGGATTCGCGTCTAATGGATCTTCATCGACCACAAACTCTATGTCGCTATCTAAGTCATTGTTCAAATCAATATCACTAGATTTAACTGCAATAATATAGTCGTGCAACTCATCAATTAACCGATCTGTATAACCGTCAACATGCTGTGTATATATATTTTCTATT
>JAWUXY010000093.1:0-17284 GCA_034111105.1 Bermanella sp.
TTTTATGGGGCATGCATTAGCTGCAGAGTTACTTATTTTGGGCGATTTCTTTGATGCGCAAAAAGCGTTAAATGTGGGCCTTGTAAATACAGTCACAAATGTTGATGACACATTAGCGCAAGCCACTAAGGTCGCCAATACGCTTGCGGGCAAACCACCTGCTGCGGTGCGTAATGCAAAAGCCATGTTGAAAAAAGAATATCTGGACGCGTTAGATCAAGTGGTCACCGATGAAATCAAACAGTTGTGTGCCATGGTATCGAGTGAAGAGTGCCAAGAAGCCTTGACCGCATTTGCTGAAAAACGCGTACCTGACTTTTCAGAATTTTAATACCAGGCAATCCGACTAAAGCATAAGTGATCTTGTGTCATAAGGAGTGCATTCTAGGGGACTTGTGCACAGTTTCTGTGGATAACACGCTGGATAACGTAGGGACACATTGCTACAGCGGGTATAGGCAGGGTTGGGTTCTTAAATTGATTAAAAACACACCATAAATCAAAGACTTAAAAATTGTGGGTAAAAAGTTACTCACACTTTCTGTGGATAAAATAGGGATAACCACGGGACACTTGTCTACAGCCTTAGAAACCAGTGTCTATGGGGGAATTGGTTAAAAAACAACAGCTTATCAATGCTTGATGACCGTTTGGCTAGGTTAAGCGAAAAAAAGGTTATGCACAGTTTCTGTGGATAAAACATTGAATAACGTTGGGACACATGTCGCCATCCCCCGTCATGGCCCGACCTCACTTAAATTGGTTGTAAACAACACATGTTGTATGGACTCATCGTATTCATCGCCTTCTTGTTATTAGGCGACTTTTTAGCGGCACTTTTAGACTGGCCCGTACCGGGTTCGGTAATCGGTATGCTGCTGTTATTCAGTGTGCTGGTTATACGTGGTGGGATCACGGAACCCTTGAAGCAATCGAGCCAAGGGTTATTACCGTACTTACCTTTGTTCATCGTGCCGGCGTCTGTGGGCATTGTTAATTATATGGATGTGGTACGTGAAGAAGGCGTGTTAATTGTGACGGCTATGATTGTGAGTTTAGCCATTGGCATCCCTGTGTGTGGTTGGCTTGCGCAGAAAGCCATGAATTTTAAAACCGGAGGCCGCCCATGAATTTACAATGGCAAAGTGCGTGGGATGCTATTTGGTTGAGTTCATATTTAGGGCTGTTTTTAACGTTGCTCAGTTTCCAGTTTGGCTTATGGTTGTTTCGCATCAGTGCGCAAAAACCATTTTTGCACCCTGTGATGGTGAGTGTCGTGAGCTTATGCGCAGTTGTGTTGTTAACGGATTTAAGTTTTGAGCGCTACATGAGCAGCGCGCACATGATCAGCCAGTTTTTAGGCCCAGTAATCGTCGCGCTGGCAATCCCACTTTATGAAAACTTAAAAGCTCTGCGCCAATACTGGTTACCTTTTATATTGAGTAATGTGCTTGGTGGTGCGCTGACTATTTTAGTGGCGGTGGGCGTTATGTATGTTGCTGGCGGCTCCGATATGAGCGTGAATTCCATGTGGACAAAATCCATCACCACAGCGTTTGCATTACAAATAGCCCCACAAATTGGCGGCATGGCTGCAGTGGCTGCAGCGATTATTATGTTTACCGGTATTTTAGGTGCGTTAATGGCCCCGACGTTGTTTCGTTGGTTTAACATTACCGCCGCGCCAGCTCAAGGGTGTGCGTTAGGTGTATGTGCGCATGCGGTGGGCACGGCAAAAGCGTTGGAATTTGGCAGTGAGCAAGGTGCTTTTGCGGCATTGAGTATGAGCTTTATGGGCATTTTATGCGCATTTGCATTGCCGTTTTTATTGGCATCTTAATTATTAATATTTTAGATGCTGAAAAATTCATCGCATGATGCCGTTTAGAATTGTTAGATAGCTAGGTTGGAATATTAGGCCAAATGGCGCTGGCCAGTTGTGTTTGATTATTAATATCTAGAATACTGTAAATATTTTTAAGATAGCTGTATACCGTATTAGTACTGAACTGTGTTTCTTTTGATATTTCTTTTGCGCTTAGCCCGCAGCATGCATAACTGGCAACGAGCGCTTGAGATGCATTTAAATTAAGCAATGCCATCAGCCAGTCTGGGTCTGGCGCATAACGCAAAGGTTGTATCGTAAGTGAAACAGTATTTTGAGCGATATTCCAAGATGTGCTTTTGTATTTGTGTTCATTGAGGCTGCAAAAAAAATGATATTGTTCATTATTCCATTGAAAGCGATAAGGTAATCCGTTTTTCAAATAGGGCGTTATTTTATGTTTGCCCAGTAACAATATGCCGTCTTTATTTTTTGATAACTGTTTCGATTTGAATAGTGTTTCAGCAAATACATTATGATAGACCACATGGCCTAAGTGATTAATTTCAATCACACCTAGGTTAAATGCGCTTAGGCTGTCGAGGCCTAATTGCTGTAATCGATAAGCATGATGGTGGGCAAGACCGAGCTTCAAGCACGTATTAATGTGCTTTTTTAAAATATCTAATGTTGAATGTATCTGTTGATGCTTTTCTTTTCCTGAAAAATAGAGCGTTAAACTGCAACTATAATCATCTACTGTAAAACTAGAAAAAACATGTTCTGTTATATCAAGTGGTAATCCGCCACAGTGCCACGTTTCTGCTTGATTGTTTTGGCTGTTATTGCACTTTAATATTGCATGTTCTGCTTGAGTGATTTCACAGATATGTGCAAGCCAATTCAAAAAATGCGTGTCTTGATTTTTTTCAATATTAAGTGCTGTAATTAACCGCCCAATTGATTGACTTAATTCGAGTGTATTCATGATTGGGCTTTTAAATGTTTCTTAATGTATTACTCATAATAGTCCGTTTTCTTAAAATCATGACATTTATCGTTTGAGTTTAAGTAGGATTAATACAGCTGCTATTAAATAATAGTTGCATCAGCTCAGTTTGATTGCTGACGTTTAGCTGTCGAAAGCACGAGGCTAAATTATTACGCACGGTATTAATTGAAATATTTAAATGCTGTGCGGCCTCATACGATGAGCAGCCTTCCATTAACAGTAAGCATAACTGGGCTTTACGTTGGGTTAAGCCATGAAGATGACAAATCAAATCGACTTTTGGCAGTGGTTTACGCCCTGTGATTAATGCCACGCTGGTATTGGGATCCTGGCAATTTGGTAAAGGGGTTAACCAAAAGTTTTCAGCGTATCCGGGTTTTCCTAGAATAATTTTCTCATAACTTCTGGTTATATGTGACCCTTGCCATAGTTTAGGGTTATGGGGGGTTTGTGTAATGAGTGCTACCTGCTTTTCTAAGGCGGATTGTTGTATCGAATTAACCGCTAATAGTTTGTTGTTTTGGCTGGTTAAATGCTCACCTGCGCCCATCCACGTTTGAGCTTGCTCATTATGAAATAGAACATCCAGTTTGTTGTTCACTACCCACACCGGTCGATTTAAGCCGGTTAACATTTGAGCAATGTCATTTTGTTGGTGCTGTTGAAAAATGCTTGAAAGTTGGACAAATCGTGAAATGTGAGGCTGTAATAAATTTAAAAAATACTCGATATCATCATCAAAATGACGTTGGTCGTCATGACGTTGAAAGCTAACTTTGACCATGTATTGCGAATCAATATCGAAACTGCAGCCCATAGCATGGCGAACGCCATTCTTTCTTCCCCAGTCTTGATAGAACTCTGTATTGATATAGTCCTTATCTTTGACGTGTTTATGGCCAGAAAAAAACATGGTGTTTAGATGATTTTCTTGTAATCGGGTCAACGTCCATGGGTCTTTTGTTATGAAGTTCTCAGCATAATCCGCAATGGCATGATCGTCATAGTTGATCAAATACGAGTCACCTAGCTCATGGGTTTGCATGTTTTCAATTTGGAAGGCTCCGTAGGGCGCGTCTACGTATGAACGCACGTCATTGACCAATTGATGGATGTCATTAGGCTTCAATACAGCTTCATAAATGCGCTGAATAAAGCCACCTAGTGCACGAGTGTCTTGGTATTTATTCATGGTTTGATAGCAGGCCCTAGATTACCCTGTCTTTGAAGCACTAAGCTTGCGAGACTATTTTGTTATGTGCAGGTATCTTAAGGTTGGGCATGAGTTTGGGCGTCCGGCTGTGCCCAAACGAACCAAAAACCACCTTTTTGTGCTAGAAATGCTCAAAGTAAGAGCAAAAGAAATGGGTTAAAATGCCCGCCATCACTTGTTTTATGAAGGTTTAGAATACATTGGATTGGATATATGGTTTTCTCGCAGCGCTTTGTTTTTTTGCGGGCAGTTTATTATTAGCGGTGAACTGCCGTTCACGGTATTGGCTAGCCAGTTTCATGTACTTTCTTGCCGGTTATTTAGGCTTAATTCTGTTGGATGCACAGCCCTTCTTTATTGCCCCATCGTTGTACTTTTTGTTTTTGACCATCATCTTTTTACCAGGCCCTTTATTGCTTGGTTATATTAGCCATATTTCGTCATCCTCCCATATTTCAATTCGTGATTTTATACCCGCGACGTTACCTTTGTTTGTCGTGCTTACTTGTTCCCATCAATTAGATGGGACATTTGGGATGCTATCCAATGAGCAGGCTTATCAAACGTCAGCCTATACGGGCTTGTTTAATTTAATCAGTGTTATGGCTGGCTTATGCATGCTGAGTTATTTGTTCAGTTCGGTGAGATTGTTATTAAAGCTTAAGAAAAGCTGGGCAACGTATCAGAGTCAAACACTGCCACGTAGCTGGCATAAAATGGTGAGAGTGATGGTGGTGACGCTACTGGCGACGGTATTGCAGATTGTCAGTGCATTTGGCAACCCCGCGGGCGACCGGATTTCAATTGGAGATATTGCCTTTATCTTATATGTGAGCTATTTCATCGTGATAGCCATTCAAACCACCATTGATAACCACACTCGTAGGGATGAAAGCGATGCTATGTTAGAAAGCATTCGCCCTGACTTTACCAGTGAGGCGCTTGTTGGTGACATAAGTGATGAGCAAGACACGGAGGATTTACATGAAAAATACGCTCATATTAAGCAACAGGTGTTGGACAAAGAGTTGCATTTACAAAGTGATTTAACATTATCCACATTGGCTGACGCGCTCGATACCACACCCAATAAGCTCTCCATGTACATTAATAATGGCCTTGGCGTGACGTTTTATGAGTTCATCAATGATTTACGCTGCCGGTATGCGGCGCGAGTGTTATTGGAATCGCCGGGTAAACCCATTACAGATATCGTGTTTGAAGCCGGTTTTACGGCTAAATCCACGTTTTACCATCACTTCAAAAAAGTTCATGGTGTGACGCCGTCACAATTTCGAACGCAAAAGTAGCCATATTCATATTGCTTATAAGGCCGCCATAGCTAGGCGGTATAACTGAACTATACTGGTTGAGTATCTTGCCAAGGATCCGGCCATGAAGTTGAGACTGGCGATAGCCAATATCGCTCTTCCTTGTATTACATTATTTGCTCTGGGCTTTGTGCCAGCGCATGATTTTTTATTGCCCGATTATATCTCTACCGCCCTTATTGCATTTACCCTTGGCCGAGCTTTTTTGTTGTTGCAGCAACAGACCGTGTTTACGGTTTTGCCTATGTTAATGATGTCTTTACCTAGCTCACTTCAATTTAACTTAGATATTTTTGCGCCGTTTGCCTTTCTTATTTTCTTGTTTTATTTATGCGTGGTGAACTTGCAATGGGGTCAGCGACCTTGGTTTCATCCATTGCATATATTTAACGTTGGTTTGTTGGCTTTGTTTGTCTGTTTCTCTTTGAGGTTATTACCAATACCTGACGCGGTGCTGCCTTATGCTTATCTTTCATTGGATTGGCCTTATATTATTTTTGCGGCGCTGCCTTTGGTGTTTGTCCGTTTTTGGGGGCGCATTGGACGTTGGTCGAGTTACTGGCCTTTGCTTGTTGTTTTGGCGTTTAATTTTAAGTGGGCTGACGATAGCTATTTGATTTTATGGGTATCATTTGCAGCTCTGTTTTCATTGACTTTGGACAGTTATGTCATGGCGTTTGTTGATGAGCTGACAGGTATACCGGGACGCCGTGCGTTAGAGTTCAAATTAAAAACACTGGGTAAACATTACTATTTAGCGATGGTCGATGTGGATCACTTTAAGAAGTTTAACGACTCCCATGGGCACCAAGTTGGAGACGACGTACTTAGAGTAATTGCCAAATTAATCAGCTTAACGCCGAAAGCTAATGGTTACCGTTATGGTGGTGAAGAATTCTGTTTAGTCTTTGCAAATTGTGCACAGCAAGATGTCATTAACGGGTTAGAATTTACACGTAAAAATATTGAAAATTATGAGTTGTACCCAAAAAGCTTTGAACGTAAAAAAAATAAACGCGGTGAAAAAACAAAGAAAAAAGCATTACATGTGACTGCCAGTTTTGGGATGGCCCAACAAATGGCGAGTGAAGGGTTTGAGTTGGTTATTGAGCGTGCTGATAAAGCACTTTATAAAGCGAAACAAGCGGGTCGTAATCGTGTGAGTGTCGCGAAATAGGCTAGGCTAGTAATAGTCATAATGAGGAAAAAATCATGGCCAGTATTCTTGCAGTGGATGACAGCGAAGCGATTCGCACGTTAATGAAGGTGGTATTAGAAAATGCAGGCCATACGGTTTTTTTGAAAGAAAATGGCCGCGAAGCACTGGATTTTGCCAGAGATCATACCGTTGATTTGGTGATTACAGACTTGAACATGCCCGAAATGGGCGGCATGAGTTTAGTTGGCAATTTGCGTCGAATCGATAACTATAAAACCAAACCGATTTTAGTTATGACCACAGAGACAGCGGATTATAAAAAGCAAAAAGCGAAATCGGTGGGTGCAACAGGCTGGATTGCAAAGCCTGTTGATAAAGACCGATTGTTACAGGCCGTCGATCGGACAGTTGGCTAATCAAATGTATGTTTTGATCAAATCCGGCCTTTGCCTTATTTGACCCCCCGTTAGCGTTCATGTATTCATTTTAAGAATAAGTCGCTACTTTCTTGTAGCCAGTTTTTTTTGCGCTTAATAGCGTTACTAGCTCTTGGCGAGTGCGAATCATTTCTCGATAGTTATGTAATATGGCAGGGTTATTCATCCCCATGCGCTGCTGCGCGTTGCGCATATGGCGTTCGATAATTTGAATCTCATTTTCTAGACGATAAATTTTTGGGTGAACGCTGTATGTCATCATCATCAGACTTCTTTATTGATTAACTTTGAGCTTAATCATAGTTAAAAACCAAGAATGGGGTAACGAATACTAAGGATGATTTTCGCATTAAAAGCAGTGTTCAATAATACTCTGGCTATTAGTGCGTAAATATTGAATTTAAAGGTGAATAAAGCGTAAAAATTGACGCAAAAATTAAGGTTAAATGTAAAAAATATGACAAAGGCAGTCATGCTGATATAAACAGAAAAGGAGCCTAAAAACGCGGTTTTATACCCAAATACAACACAGCCTATAAAAAGGCATCACGAGAGCAAAAGGGTCCGCCAATCAAAGTCTATTTGACCCACTGCAAAAAAGCCCGGCACAATCATGGATGGCTTATTGCCATAGCGAATGGTTTCATATTGTAACGATAAAAGATCGCCACCCACACAGCGTAAAATGGCATGTCCCGCCGCGATATCCCACTCGCTGACATTGCCAAAACGTGGGTATACTTCTCCTTGGCCGCTGGCCAGATATGCAAGTTTTAACGCGCTGCCCACTGCAATTCTTTCAACCGATGCCACTTTATGTTCGAGTTTGTCACAGAGTCGATTTAACGCCTCTGTGCCGTGTCGTTTGCTGCCAAGTACTCTGATTCGATCAAACTCTCCGATTTGAACATTTGGGTTGCTGGCTTTAAGCGGGATGGCGTGGTCGTCACCCACTTTGCAAAATGCTTTACCTTCGCCACCATAAAAACACTCATCGGTCACGGGTGCGTAAATTAAACCAAAGATGGGCTGCCCTTCTTCAATGAGCGCAATATTGACGGTGAATTCACCGTTACGATTAATAAACTCTTTGGTGCCATCGAGGGGGTCCACGAGCCAAAATTGTTTCCACTGTGCCCGTTGTTCTTGATTGGGCGTATCAGCTTCTTCACTGATGACAGGCACATTTAAGATTGCAGATAGGCCATTGTTAATAATGTGATGGGCGGCAAGATCTGCTTCGGTAAGTGGGCTCTCATCGGATTTTTCAACCACTGTGTATTCACTGCGATTATAGATGTCTAAAATCGCGGCACCTGCTGTTCGAGCTAATTCAATGACGGCTGCATAATTTGGTTGCATAGTGACTCTGCTGATTCTAATAACGATTAATTACGGGCTGACAGCCAAGACCTTGCCATATATAGCGCGGCAATGGCACGACCTTCTGTGACATCTGCTCGCTGCACTAGCGTGTCAATATCATCCAGCGGCCAAGCGATAACATCTAATGGCTCTGGTTCGTCGCCTGGCAATGAGGCTTCGTATAGGTCTAGTGCAATAAGTACATCAATGCCACTTTTCATATAGCTTGGACTTAAGCTCATTTTCTTCAAAAAATGCAGCTGTTTCGCCCCAAAGTGAATTTCTTCTTTGAGTTCACGCTCGGCGGCTTGTTCAATGGTTTCACCCAAATCAACGGCCCCTTTAGGCAAGGTTAGGGTGTAATCTTCTATGCCAGCACCATATTCGCGTATCAGGAGGACTTCGCCTTTGGCATTAATTGGCACCATCATAACGGCACCTGAACCGCCAGGCACTAAGCGCTCATAAGTACGTTCAACACCATTGGAAAACTTAAGATCCATCGTCTCGATGGTAAACAGTCGACTTTGGGCCACAATGTGACGATCTAATATTTGCGGTTTCTGAGCCATGTCCAACACACTATAATAGGGTAAAGTCGCGCAGTATGAACGTTAAGAGGCCGCAATTAAATGATCCACTGGAATGAAATCGACACTGTCTTGTTGGATATGGATGGTACGTTGCTTGATTTACACTTTGATAACTATTTTTGGCTAGAGCACTTACCACAGAAATACGCCGAACATCACTGCATGGAAAAACCAGCCGCCCTTGCTAAATTATCAAAGCAAATGGAAGCAAAAGTGGGCCAATTAGAGTGGTATTGCTTAGACTACTGGAGTGAGCTGACAGGCCTGCCCATTGCCCAATTAAAGCAGGATGTTTCACATAAAATTCAATTTCGTCCTCATGTTCCTGATTTTCTTGAAGCGGTTCGTAAGGCGGGTAAGCGCAGTGTGATTGTGACCAATGCGCATCGCGACAGTGTGGACTTGAAAATGCACCGCACTGGGTTAGACATTATGGTGGATAGAATTATTAGTTCTCATGATTATGGTTACGCTAAGGAAGACCAGCGTTTTTGGCACAGTCTTTCCCAAGACGAAGGCTTTGAAAAATCCCGTGCCGTCCTCATTGATGACAGCTTGGCTGTGTTAGAATCCGCGAAACGTTATGGCATTGGCCACCTTATGTGTATTCATGAGCCAGATAGTCAAAAGCCTAAACGTGCGATAACCGATTTTCACAGTATTGATGAATTTACCGACGTGATGCCTGCGCCAAAGGATACCCGTAGTGAGTGAGAGCAAATCGGCAAAAGTTCGCCTAGACAAATGGTTATGGGCCGCTCGTTTTTTCAAAACCCGGGCACTGGCTAAAGCCGCCATAGAGGGCGGTAAGGTGCTGTACGACGGCCAGCGCTGCAAGGTTAGCCGAACAGTTGATGTGAGCGCGACGTTAAAAATTCGCACTGGGTTTGAGGAAAAAACCATCACTGTGCTTAAGGTCAGCGAGCATCGCGGTAGCGCACCTGTGGCGCAGCTATTATATGAAGAGTCGGCTGACAGTATCAAAAAGCGCATGGATGAAGCCGAGCGCAGACGTAAATTTGCCAAGGCAAATCCATTGTTTGATCACAAGCCAAACAAAAAAGAGCGTCGCCAAATTCATAAGTTTCATGAAGACACCAATCTTTAATTGCGTGTAAACCTAGATTAAATAGCCAAGCTTAACGGCTTGGCAATACAGAAGAGAGCCCAATGGCCAGTCACGATATATTGCAACGATTTACCTTTGATAACTGCCATGTGCGTGGCGAGCTGGTGGGTTTAAAACAAACCTTGGCTGAAGTGTATCAGCGTCAGTCGTACCCAGAGCCTGTTAATAACTTATTAGGCGAATTACTGGTGGCTGCCGCACTGTTAAGTGCCACTGTTAAAATTGAAGGCTTGTTGAGCTTACAAGTACAAACCGATGGGCCAGTGCGTATTTTACTGGCTGAAACGCGACACGACGGCAAACTGCGCGGCATTGCCCGTATGGATCACGACAAAGACATCTCAGAAGGCAATTTACTGGGCACAAAAGGTCAGCTAATTATTACAATTGAGCCAGACAAGGGTCGTCGTTATCAGGGAATCGTTGAGATTGAAGAGGGGAGTATTACCAAATCCCTTGAAGGCTATTTTCGTCAGTCTGAGCAGCTAGACACCCACCTGTGGATAAGTTGTGAAAATGGCGTAGCCGCAGGCTTATTATTGCAAGAGCTGCCTGCTCTGGGTGAAGTACAAGAGGCAATTGATGTAGATGAAGACGCGTGGAATCGTTTAACGCAACTGGCTCAAACTCTGCGCCCAGATGAATTGATGCATCTAGAAAATGATGAAATTTTGCATCGCTTGTTCCATGAAGAGCAAGTGCGCTTATACGATGGGCAGTCACTGGTTTTTAATTGCAGCTGTTCGAAAGAGCGTTTGTCAGTGGCCTTGACTCAGATAGGCTACACAGAGTGCCAAGACATAATTGATGAACAGAAAAAAATTCGCGCAGATTGTCAGTTTTGTGGTCAGCACTACAGCTTTACGCAAAGTGACGTTAATGGATTATTCCCGCTAGAAAGCGCTAAAGCGGGAAAAGGCCTGCATTAGTGCACAAGTAAACGATAATAAATCCAATTTATAGCAAGTATAGGCACCATAAATAGACTGTATACCCATGATGTTTGCTGACCTGCAAGTGGCTTCGCCGGCCATTGGGTAGTCGATACGGGTCTTTTTATAGGCTGCCTATTCGCCTAATTTGGATTTTCTGGCATAATCGCGCACCTAAAATTTGTAATTCGTTTAAGGCTTACTTGCTTTAAGCGGTAATGTTTTCAGTTAGCTGGCCACAAGCCGGCGACTTACTTCTGTTGGATTGGGCATTATGACCACCGTTTACACCGATCTTTCTTCTGCCTTGTTGGTAGAAAAAGCACTAGAGCGCGGCGAAGGCCGTCTACAAGACAATGGCGCATTTGTTGTTGAAACTGGTGCGCGTACTGGTCGCTCTCCAAAAGACCGTTACATCGTTCAAGAGCCAAGTACGTCTGATGCCATCGATTGGGGCAATGTAAACCGTCCTTTCGACGCGGATAAATTCGACGCTCTTTGGGATCGCGTAGAAGCTTACTTAGATCAGCACGACAAGTTTGTATCTGAAGTGCACGTAGGCGCAGACCCGCAACATTACCTACCAATTAAAATGACCACACAGACTGCTTGGCAGAACCTGTTTGGCCGTAACTTATTTATCCGTCCAGATACGTTTAACCCTTCTGATAAAGAAGAGTGGCAGATCCTGAACGTGGCAGGCTTTGAATGTGTGCCTGAGCGTGACGGTACTAACTCTGATGGTTGTGTCATCATCAACTTCGCTAAACGCAAAGTGCTACTTGCTGGTATGCGTTACGCGGGCGAAATGAAGAAAGCCATGTTCTCTGTACAGAATTTCCTACTGCCTGAAAAAGACGTGCTGCCTATGCACTGTTCTGCCAACGTAGGTGAAGACGGCGATACCTGTTTGTTCTTCGGTTTATCGGGCACAGGTAAAACCACATTGTCTGCTGACCAAAGTCGTTACCTAATTGGTGATGATGAGCACGGTTGGGGCAAAGGTACCGTATTTAATATCGAAGGCGGTTGCTACGCAAAAACCATCGATCTTTCTAAAAAGAACGAACCAATTATTTGGGATGCGATTAAATTCGGTGCCATCGTTGAAAACGTTGTGATCGACCCTGAGACACGCGTTGCCGATTACAACGATGTATCACTAACTGAAAACGGCCGTTGTGCATACCCACTTGAGCACATCGAAAAACGCGTTCTTGAGAACCGTGCTGGTGAGCCAAAAGCGGTTATCTTTTTAACCTGTGACATGACGGGTGTATTGCCTCCTGTTTCTATTCTGACTAAAGAGCAAGCGGCTTACCATTTCTTGTCTGGTTACACCGCGCTGGTTGGTTCTACCGAAATGGTTGGTTCTAAAGGTCTTAAATCTACGTTCTCTACTTGTTTTGGTGCGCCTTTCTTCCCGCGTCCAGCAGGTGAATACGCTGAGCTTCTAATGAAGCGCGTAACCGAGTTTGATTCTCAAGTTTACCTAGTTAACACAGGTTGGACCGGCGGCCCTAATGGCGCTGGTGGTGAGCGTTTCTCTATCCCGACAACGCGTGCCGTCATTGCAGCGATTCAGTCTGGCGCGCTACGTGATACCGACACTGATACCACACCAGTATTTGCACTTAAAGTGCCTAAAGCGGTTGACGGTGTTGATGCTAAGTTGCTAAACCCAGTTAACGCATGGGCTGATAAGTCTAAGTTCGAAGAAGTAGCACAAGGTCTTGCTCAGCAATTCGTTGATAACTTCAAGAAGTATGATGTATCTGATGCGATTCGCGCTGCGGGTCCTCAGCTATAAGTTACCGTTTTATCCGAACCGCCATCTATGGCTCCTTTCGGATACCGACCTTAAATGGTCATAATTCCTCACCCTAGGAATTTAGAAAGGCGCAACTTAGTTGCGCCTTTTTTTATGCCTGTTTAAGTCACCTTACACTGCATCTTTAAACGCTTTATTGTCTAGGGGTATGGGCCGACAGTGACAAGCTCCGGTTAACAACTATATTTATCTCATGTCTTTGCGTTTGAGATTACCATGTCGTTTTTACTGCGTTTTTTATTATTTTGTTGGGTGACACTGTTTAGTTCAGTGGGGTTTGCCAGTGTGATTGCAGAAACCATAGAAGATGTATCCGAAAGCTATGAAAAATGTGAAGAGCTGTATGAGCACATTCGCAAAAGTGAATGCGCCAATAGTGTCTTTGGTTTGTTTGGGCGCATGCATTTTGAGATCGGCGTGAGCTTCACCGAGAGGCAAGTGAAGTTTCAAAATATTAAAACCGAAGAAGATGCGTTCATTTTATCCAGCGGATTAAAGCCTAGGCCGATATTTTCAGTGAGCTTGAATGACAGCTATTTTGGCAACAGTAATTTTGGTTACGCCATTGGTTTTTCATACTTTGATGATTATGCCTTTGAGCAGGTGGTTAAACGCGGCAGTACAGACAGCGATAAAAAAAGCGTGGATTTAGGCACCTATTCAAGCATGAATGTGATCGCCCTTAGCCCATCTATTTTTTATAGCTACGGCCGTGATGATGATAGCCCATATCGCTACATGAAATTTGGCTTAGGGTTGAATCTTATGTACAGCGCAGTAAGAGGCACGGCGTATTTAACCGAGCTTAAAACCGATACCGCCTGCTATCAATATGGAAGTGATTATGTTGATGGGAACGTCACGGACGAAAATGAATTCAAGAACTTATGTGATAGCACCCGCTTTCGTGAGTCTAGTTACGGCTCTGGCGTGAAAATATTCACAGGCATAGATTGGAGCCGCTGGAAGGCTGAAATTTCAATCTCACTGTTTCAGCATCGAGGCAGTGGTGATTATCGCTTTGTGACCCAGCAAACTCAGATTGCATTCTCGCGTAAACTTGAGTTTTAAAATATTCCTTTTGATCAAAAAACAGTCTGTATTAGGCTCTCAAAACCTTTCTTTTTATGCCAATTCAAACCAGTAATTTTACCTCTGGTGCATTATAATTCTTAGCCACCTGCCAAATGGGTTCGGCAGGCCATAACAATAATGTACATGAGTGGTTTATGGATCGTATATTTCAAACATTAGCAACTGAGCTGAATGTACAGCTAACGCAAATCGTCGCCTCTGTCGCGTTACTTGATGAAGGTGCCACTGTCCCGTTTATTTCTCGATACCGCAAAGAAGTCACAGGCGGTATGGACGATGGTCAATTGCGTACACTTGAAGAGCGCTTACGTTATTTGCGTGAGATGGAAGACCGCCGTACCTCTATTCTTAAAAGCATTGAAGAACAGGGCAAGCTGACTGACGAGTTAAAAGGCCAGATCATGTTGGCGGATACCAAAAATCGTCTTGAAGATTTGTACTTGCCATACAAGCAAAAACGTCGCACAAAAGGCCAAATCGCGATTGAAGCCGGTATTGAGCCACTAGCAAACAGCTTGTTAGAAAACCCAGAATTAAACCCAGAAAGCGAAGCGGTTAATTTCATAGATGCTGGCAAAGGCTTTGCGGATGTAAAAGCAGTTTTAGATGGCGCCAAGTTTATTCTGATGGAGCGTTTTGCTGAGAACGCAGACCTTATTCAACGCCTGCGTGATTTTTTATGGCAAGAGGCCACCTTGAGTGTGCGCGTTGTACCGGGCAAAGAAAACGAAGCGGCAAAATTCCAAGATTATTTTGAGCACGATGAGCCATTAAATAAAGTACCGAGCCACCGTGCGCTGGCAATTTTACGTGGCCGTAATGAAGGCTTTTTAAGCTCGAACTTGGTTACCGGTGATCCGAACGATAAGTTGACGGCAAGTCCATGCGAAGCCATGGTTGCCAATTTTTACAACCTAGAGTTTAACAATCGTCCCGCTGATAAATGGTTAGGCGAAGTGGTTAAATGGACATGGCGTGTAAAATTATTAACCTCACTTGAAAACGAACTCGTCACCCGTATTCGTGAAAGTGCAGAAGATGAAGCCATTAAAGTGTTTGCCATGAATCTAAAAGATTTATTAATGGCGGCACCTGCCGGTCATAAAGCGACCATTGGTTTAGACCCAGGTTTGCGTACAGGTGTGAAAGTGGCGGTTGTGGATGCCACCGGTAAAGTGATGGATCACGGCGTTATGTATCCAACACCGCCAAAAAACCAAATAGAACAAAGCAAAGCAGCACTTAAAGTTCTGTGCGAAAAACACAATGTAGGTTTGATTGCGATTGGCAATGGTACTGGTAGCCGTGAAACGGATCGCTTAGTAGCAGACTTCATTAAAGAAAACCCAAAGCTGAAAGTGCAAAAAATTGTCGTCAGTGAAGCGGGTGCCTCGGTTTATAGTGCATCTGAATTGGCCGCAAAAGAGTTTCCTGATTTAGACGTGACCATTCGTGGCGCAATATCCATTGCTCGTCGTTTGCAAGACCCGCTGGCAGAGCTTGTGAAAATCGAACCGAAAGCCATTGGTGTGGGCCAGTATCAGCACGATGTTTCTCAGTCTGCGTTAGCACGCTCGCTAGATGCTGTGGTTGAAGATTGTGTGAATGCCGTGGGTGTGGATTTAAATACGGCGTCTGTGCCTCTACTGACGAAAGTGTCTGGTTTGAATACCACTATCGCTAACAATATCGTCGCTTTTCGTGAAGAAAATGGTGCATATCAAAGCCGTATCGACTTGAAAAAAGTGCCACGTTTGGGTGGTAAAACATTTGAACTGGCTGCGGGCTTCTTAAAAATTGCCAATGGTAAAAACCCGTTAGATGCCAGTTCTGTGCACCCTGAATCGTATGACGTGGTGAAACAGATTGCGGCTAAAGCGCAAAAAGAGGTGAAGTCAGTCATTGGTGACAGTGCCTTCTTAAAAGCGGTGAATGCCAGCGAGTTCGTGACCGAACAAGTTGGCTTACCAACCATCAAAGATATTTTGGCTGAGCTTGAAAAGCCTGGCCGCGATCCGCGTCCTGAGTTTGTCACCGCCGAATTTAAAGACGGTGTTGAAGAAATCAAAGATCTGCGCGACGACATGATACTAGAAGGTGTCGTCACTAACGTGACAGCGTTTGGTGCCTTTGTTGATGTGGGTGTACACCAAGATGGCCTAGTGCACATTTCTATGATGAGTGATCAATTTATTGATGACCCTCGTGAAGTGGTAAAAGCGGGCGATGTGGTGAAGGTAAAAGTGATGGAAGTCGATGCACCACGTAAACGAATCGCTTTATCGATGCGAATGAGTGACAGCGCCAGTGATTACCAAGCTGAAAAAGCCACACCCCGTGGTGAACGTAAGCCGCGTAATTCGACTCCTCGTCAGCATTCAAGCCAGCCGCAAGCGGCCGCTGGGAACAACCCAATGGCGGCACTATTCGCACAAGCGCAGAAAAAGAAAGGCAAGCGATTGTAATGTTGAACTAAACTGATGGCATGCATTCGAAGGTGAATGCATGCTTATTAGGATACAGTGTTGCGCTTAACTTGTTTTTATCCTTGTATAAGCTGGCTATAATCGCCCCAATTTATATCTTAAGGATAGCCTCCTTTGTCTCAGACAATGCCATTCGACCAAGTACTTACTCATCTGCAAGCCATTGCGCCTTCTGCCTTGCGTTTTTCTCGTGGTATTGAGAAAGAAGGCTTACGAGTAAATGCGAATGCTCAAATAAATCCTGAGCCTCATCCCAATGCGTTAGGCAGCACGCTGACACATCCGCATATCACCACGGATTACAGTGAGGCCTTACTCGAATTTATTACGCCAGTTAAAGACAATGCCGATGATGTGTTGGCTTTTCTTGATGACGCTCAGCGCTTCAGCTTTCAATACCTGCCTGAGCAGTATATTTGGCCTGCATCTATGCCTGGTATTATTAATGACGAGCTAGATGTACCTATTGCCTATTACGGTAAATCCAATGTGGGTACGCTCAAGCATGTTTATCGACATGGTTTGTGGCACCGTTATGGTCGTAAGATGCAGTGCATTGCAGGTTTGCATTATAACTTCTCAGTGTCGCAAGAACTTTGGCAAGCCATTGCCGATTGGCAAGGTGAAACGTTAGATAAAGACTTTGTGAGTAAAGGTTACTTTGGTTTGATTCGTAACTTTCGTCGTTACTCTTGGTTGTTGCTTTATTTATTCGGAGCAAGCCCAGCCGTTGACGCTAGCTTTCTTGATGGGTAAGAGCACAACTTAGAAACATGGGATGATAAGACCCTTTACGCACCTTATGCCACCAGTTTGCGCATGAGTGGCTTGGGTTATCAAAACAATGCACAAGACGATTTATTTGTGTGCTTTAAC
>JAWUXY010000094.1:0-11316 GCA_034111105.1 Bermanella sp.
TTTGCCCCAAGTAACCGTAACTGTTGATTTACAAATCACTCAACCTAGTGCAGCAATATTTAATGTAAATGAAGGCAAGTTAGGCATTATTTTTGAAAATAATGCAGCGCCAGTAACCTACTTCCAAATTTTTGATGCAAACAATCAATCCATTGGTCGATTTGATAATAATGATGCAGGATTAGCTGCAGCGGTATTGGCCTTAAAAAACGCTGAAGCCGGTTATACCTTGGTAGCATGTAATGCTAGCTCTTGTACCACGCCTATTCAATTAACTCTACCGCCAAAAACACCTAGCTATGTGAGTATTAGTGGTAGCAGTACAGCAGGTTTTGGTCATAGTATTAACTGGCCAACTACTGCTGGCGCAAATTCTTATACATTAGAGATTGAGGTGGTAAATCCTCAAGAGCACTCAGATGTGTGGTTGCCAAAATATACTGTGAATACAACTGAAACTAGTTATGTGTTCCCTAAAGACAATAAAACCTTTGGTTTGCATCGTTATCGAGTTTTGGCGGAAAACGATGCAGGGCAATCTGCATATACCAGTTTAATAGGTTACATGGTTGAATTGGATCCAACGGTATATATTCGTAAGCAACTATATTATGCCTATGAGGATATTGATGGCGGTATTCAAGTAGGTGATGAAATTGTTAAGTCTCCTGGTGAAGAGCCAAAAGATATTCCGCAAGCGGGTTTATACGATAGAGATAAAGCGGCTTTTCGGTATTTAGATTTGTTGTATAGTAAGCAAGTGTCTGCTGAAAATATTGAAATCAGAGGTGAGGCTGATTTGTCTATTGGCAGTGTAATTACCAATGCCGCAGGCGAGCTAATATATGGTGATGCTGAGAGACAAAAAGCAAAAATTGCCGAGCAGTTTATTCGTAGCGAATTAGCTGGCGAATATGCAAATAATAGTAATGTTCAGCAGTTGTTATTAGATGTGTATTTTGACCGTGCAGTAGCGGAATTTTATTTAGCCAATGCATGGCGTGACCGAGCAAGAGTGTTGCGCTTTACCGATCAGGCGGGTAGTAATTTTGAAGATGAAATTGCCTATACAGTGAATGCAACAAAAACATATGAAAATGCATTATTTGGTGATGATATTGCAAATGAAAATCTGCCTGGTTATGCCAACTTATTGGATTATTCTAATACGAGTTATCGCGCTATTTTATTACGTCATGCTAAAGGTCGTGGTCAAATTAGCCCACGTTATTGGCAGGGTGATGCAGCCTTTAAAGTTGTAGAAGATGATCAGCGTAATGATGTTTTAACATCAGGTTATAAAGATTTAACTCTCATATATGAACTAATGGCGGCCGTACTTGAAAGCAAGGTAGAGGAGGCTAAGTTACGTGTGATTGCAGGCGAGTCCAATAGTATTTTATTAGATGTAAATGAAGCTGCATTACTAGCGTTAAAAGAAAAGGTGAACGCTTTTCACAATAGCTTGTTGGATGAAAACAATGGCCTGTTTAAAGACGAGTTGTCTAAAATCATAAATGATACTGATTGGAGCGGTTTTGCAGCAGCTAAAGCACGCTACATAAGTGCCGATGCTAAAGCCCAAACCGCCATTTCTTGGCTGAATGGCGACAGTAATATATTGGGTTTGCCTAACGATATGATGGTTTTCAATTATGATGAAAATACGGACGCATCATCATACGATGTTTATATGAGTGATATTAATACTTCAGGTTCAGCTTATAACCAGGTAATAACTAACTTCTCAGAAGCGGCAAATTCTTACGACACCTTTAGGTCGAATAATGATGCGGCCAGCAGTTATGCGATTAATCATGTAGCCGGTTGGGTAACTCAGTTAAAAGATTTAATAGGTTATGATTGTTCTGTTGAATGTGCAGAGACAGTTAGTGGCTGGGAGGTGAGTCAGATTAGTTTGCAGGCGAAAGCCATTATAGAAGCACAAAATAATGCAGAAATAGCCGAGGAGCAATTAGAAGGGCTGTATAAAAAAATTGACAGTAAACGTATATTGTTAGAAAAGTTTGTCGCCACTGGCAATAAGACTAGACAAGTTATGTTGGATTACGGTCATATGCAGGCGAATATTACTAAGCGTATTGTAAAATTGAAGGTTGATGCGGCGCGCAAAGCGGCTAGACGCAGGTCCCGTATGAGTATTGGTAATATGGTGAGTGCAGGAATGTCCGGTTTTTTCTCAACAGGGAAGAACGCGTGGGGAGCTGCTTTGTCAATTGGCGCGGCAGTATCAGCCAAGCAAGAAGAATGGAAAATTGCCAAAATTGGCATTAATGCTTCTAAGAATATTGGTGCTTTAACCGCTTTAAGTTCAGAGCTTGCTTTAGAGCAGCAGGTGAAAATTCATAAACTGACATCCGATTCACAAGAAGCGGCCCTAATTGAGCAAATTGAAGCCATGTGGGTAGATGCTAATTTATTAGCCATGAATATTGAACAAGTGGCATTACGTGTCGAGGTTGAAGCTGATAAATTAACGTTGTTAATGAATAAAGCACAATACGCAGTTGATAAAATTGCAAGTAGTAGTGAAACATTGATTAACCGATACTTTGCTGACCCGGTACATGCTCGTCGTGTAACCTATGCTATGGATGCTGCGTACTTAGGATTTGAAGCCGCTCAAATTCAGTTATTCTTAACGGCCAACGCCTTAGAATATAAATTAGGTTTGAATTTAATTGATAATGCTGGGTTTGATAAAAATGAAATATTTAAAGCCAGAACTCATGATGATTTAATTAATTTTAAAGATGATATGGTGGCGTATGAACAAAATAATTTAGGGTTATCAGGTCAGGAAACTTATGCACGTCTTTCTATTAAAGACGAAATTTTTGGTTTTAAGCGTCGCTTGGTTAATACGCTTGTCGAAAACCCTTGGGGGGATGATACTTGGGAGTGGATTGAAGCAGAGGAATTTGATCACCCAGATCCAGCCAAAACTGAGAAATTAAAGGCCGATGAGGCATTTACCGAAACCTTAGTATATGCACTCAAGCAGTTTGATGATTTTATTCCTTCAGAAGAGTTCCCTACTTATAACGATTGGGTCGCCGATAAATCACTGTATTTTTCCAAAACTAATACTAAAACTTACTTAACCGTTAGATTTGATACCGTAAGAAGTTTTGATGATTTAAATCATGGTTCTATATTTCGTGGTCCAAGCTTTTCAGGTAATTCTGGCGAATTATGTTACAAAGACCTTGGTACTTATGGAGATAAAATCCATAAAGTAGCGGTATTGACTACTGTTTCGACTAATATTTCAGGTAGAGAAAGTGTAGAAATTGGTTTGGGCTATGATGGTTACAGTTATTTTCGTGGACCAGAAGCGCCTAATCTTAGTGAAACGCAATCAGAGGATTATCCTGTACCAGATATCATTGAATATCAACGTTTAGCTGCGCAGTATAAAGCAGGTTTAAATACACCTTACGATACAAGTGATGATATTAGTCAAGGTGATCTAGATGCATTGAAGGATCGGATTAAGTTATTAGGCAGGCAATCGGATGTACAGTCGTTTGATACACGTTTTTGGTCATACAACCATGCAACAAACAGATTGAAATCAACCAAGGATAAAAGATTCACTAATTCTTCTCGAATAGTAGATTATTCGATTCTTTCGAATAATTTAGAGTCAGAATTAAGAGGTTATTGGTTTGATGGTTTAAAAGAGCGCAGTGTTGCTTCGTCAAAGTGGGTAATTGAAATCCCTATTTTTGTAGGCGAAAGTGATCGCAAACGTAATCCTTTAATAGCATTAAATTATTTGAAAGATATTGAGTTGATATTTCACCATGAGTTTCTGGATCGCTCAAATACTTACGATGACATGTGCTCTTCTCCGTAACTTTTAATAAAAGAGGCTTACTTTTTAGTAAGCCTCTTTTCTATTCTTTGTTCTAATTTCTTATTTGACTTGGCTGATATGTGTTTTACCACTATGAAAAAGCTTAAAATAATTACATTATTTGTCGCGTTTATTTCAGCTGCGTTTGTGCAAGCGAATACGCCGTCATCTCTGTCGGCTACCGTATTGAATGTACCTAAAGGCCCTGGAACCGTAACAGGTTTAGGCGAGTCTTTTCAGGTATTAATGAGCACAGGCACTAGTTCAACTGGTTTTTCTGTGGGTGTTCCACCTGGTCGTAATGGTTTAACGCCACAGGTATCTATAGATTACAATAGCGGTTATGGCAATGCAGATGTTGGCTTGGGGTGGCGACTATCTTCCCTTTATTTAAAGCGTCAAACGGATGATGGTTTACCTAATTATTATGACGCATGGCAAGGCAATGCTAATGTAAGTTGGGCGGATGGTATTGTTGATCAAGATGGTAGTGAGTTAGTTTATTTAGGTGAAAATTTTTTTCGATCAGAGTTTGAATCGTCTTTTACTGAATATAAAAAATTAAATTCTGGCTGGCAGGCAAGGTTGCCAAATGGATCCATGATTTATTTTGGTATAACCTCTAATTCACGCGTTGAAGATGGTGATAGAATTTACCAGTGGTTAATTGATTCTGTTGTGGATGTTCAGGGTAATATCATTAAATATAGTTATAAAGTAGGGGGACATGGTAAAGAAAAATACTTATTAAATATAACTTATAATGAATACGCGGATAACAAAAATACAATACACTTTAATTATGAAGATAGGCCTGATATTAAGGTAGATTATAAGCCTGCTTTTAAGCTTCAGCACAATAAACGTTTAGAAAGTATTGAGACGTTTATTAATAATGAACGTATTCGTAAATATAAAATAAATTATCAACCTATTGATTTATGGTTAACCCAGTCGCTAATTAAAGATATATCAGTGTATGCTAAAACAGATGATGTGCTATTAACATCTAGTGCTTATTCCTACACTTCAAGCACCCCAACTATTTTGGGTGTCAAAAATTTAAAAACACAAAAATCTATTGCATTTAATAATAGAGACGTTCAGTTTTTAGATGTCAATAATGATGCATTACCTGATTTAATCGACACTCGCTTTTCTAGCGATGTACTTTACCTTAATCAAGGGTTAAATCGTGAAACGTGGTCAGAACCTCAAGCTATGTCTGAGTCCGATACAGGACAGATTACAAATAAAAATGTGACTTGGGCAGATGTTAATGGTGATGGCAAAACTGATATGGTCAAGAATGTTGGAACCGATACCTATTTTTATTCACTTAATACAACTGGTAATAGGTGGGAAAAAATAAAAGATCTTGATAATACTCAGTTAGAAATTGGCGCTGAAGGTGTGGCTATGTTCGATATTAATAATGATAAACGTATCGATATATTTAAAGCCACTCCCACAGCTGGAAAAGGTAAATATTATGCACAACTAAACTTAGAATCAGGCTTGTCACGATTAATTGAAATACCATCAGAAAGCGATGTTTCGGGGTTTTGTTTATGTGATCAAGGCAGTTTTTTATCAGATATGAATGGTGATGGTTTACAAGATTTGGTTAATGTAAGGAATAATTCCTTGTATTATTTTCCTAGTATGGGGATAGAGGGCTATGGCAATAAGGTGGTATTTGATACGCCCCCCTCCGTAACAGGCACTTCTGGTGAGTTTCAATTACTAGATATGAATGCAGATGGCATAAGTGATGTAATTTATATTCTAGATTCTCATTATTATGTTTGGCTTAACAAAGGTGTAACCCAATCTGGCTTAAAGGGTAGCCTTTCTCAGCGGTATCGCTTTAAAACACCGAACATAGTTTATAGTGCGAATAGAGTTGAAACCGGTGATTTTAATGCAAATGGTTCAAATGATATTTTATGGTACAGCCCAAACAATAGTGTAAACACATATGTGTATATGGACTTATATCCTAGCGAACAACCCAACCAACTAAAAACCATCACCAATGGCATAGGTGCCAAGACAACCCTTTACTACGGCGCCTTAGTCGACGAAATGATACGCGACCGCGAAGCCGGGACACCTTGGGAACAAGGCGTGCCTATTGGCATGCAAATATTAAAACGCATCGAAGTCGAAGATGGCATCAGTGATGTCGTGCAAACCACCAATATTAATTACCATAATGGTTATTATCACGCACAAGAAAAAGAATTTCGTGGCTTTGAAAAAAGTGAAGAAATAATCTCGGGTGATGCCTCTATGCCTTCGTTACACACCTATTCTCAATACCATTTAGGTAAAAGTAATGAAGTACTAAAAGGTTTGCCAAAATCGATTGATGTACAAGATGCTTCAGGCAATTCATTTTATACCGAAACTCAAACATGGAACGCCAAAAAATTATTAGATGGTGCTTCTGGTGAAAGTCGTTCTGTTTACTTTGCAGAGTTAGCACAAGTTAAAAAATCTATTACAGAAAAAAGCAATGGCGATGCGGTTACACTAATAACAAATTTTGAATACGATAATTATGGTAATACCACCAAAATAACCGAGCATGGTCGAAGTGATCGTACTTGGCAGGATGAGCGAATTACACAAAATCGTTTCTCTAGTGAAAATGCCACTAGCTTAGAAAATTGGATGTTAAATTATCCCATAGAAACCATCGTAACTGATGGTTCTGGTACTGCACTTTCAAAACAACAGTGGTTCTATGACGACGAATCGTTTACAGCTAGTGACTTAGGTGCGGTAACAAAAGGTAATCTAACGTTAAATAAAGCATGGATAAATCCGAGTGATGACACCTCAGCTATTAACCTTGTTCGCCAAAAGTTTTATGACAATGGTAATGTTTCAGATATTTATGGGCCTCTATGGGGCGAAGGGCCGGCGGGCCACCATACATCCATTGTTTATGATGAAACGTTTAATGCCTTCCCTGTTAGTGAAACCATTCATAGTGATGGAACAAGTTTTACAGCCACCTCACGCTACAACTTCGATTATGGCACCATGGCCAGCTTTACCGATTTTAATGATCACACGACATCATTTGGCTATGATGATTTTGGTCGAATAACCCGCATTGTAAAGCAGGGTGATAGCGAAGCCGCACCAACCGTCACTTATGATTATAAAATAAATCAATCCGTCGATGGTGGTGTTGTTAACTGGGTTGAAACCAAGCAACGTGAAAATATTGGTGGTGGTACATTAGATAGTCGTATTTTTTATGATGGCCTTGGTCGTACCTTGTTAGAAAAAACAGAAGGCTCCAATACCGGTCAAGTAGTAGTCGGTAGCCAATCTGTTTACAGCCAGCGCGGCAGCGCGTTTAAAAATTACCTACCTTATTACTCCTCAACCATGGCATTCAATAAAACCGAAAGTGGTAATGCATACACCGAACAAAGCTTTGATGAACTAGGCCGACCATTAAAAGCGTGGACCCCGTTTAATGAAGACAATAGCCGTTCATATTCTGAATGGTCGTATCAACCGCTTGTTCAGCTAATTTCAGATAACGAACAAACCGACTCAAGTTCAGATCACTTCGGCAGTTACAAACGATTAACCTTTGACGGCCTACTCAATGACGAAGGCCAAGGCCGTTTAGTAAAAGTAGATGAAGTCGTTAAGCTCGATGAAAACGGAGAAGAGAGTTCAATCACCGCATGGTCTACTTTATATGAATACGACGTATTGGGTAACTTCACCAAACTAACCGATGCCCAAGGCAATGTGCGCACTATGCAGTACGACGGCTTAGGTCGAAACTATTTCTACAACGACCCTAATCGCGGGTATTTCTGGCAAGCCTTTGATGCCGCAAGCAATGTCATCGCCAGCCGTGATGCTAACGGACAAGAAATACATTATGAATTTGATGGTGCCAATCGCGTCAAAGCAGAGTATCACCTAACCCCCACAACAAGTGACGCCATTGTAAATTCATACTGGCAGCCAGTGCAGAACTTTAGCGCATTAACCCCTGCCGTGACGTTTGAATACGACAGAATTAATGGTGCAACAAGTGGTGCCAGTTTAGGTCGCATAGTAAAAGTGAATGATGCTGCAGGCTATAGTCAGTATAAGTTTGATAATCGAGGCCGTGTTATTGAGCAAGGTCGACAAATAACTGGCCATGGTATTCATAGTAGCGTGTACACCTCTAAGCGTAGTTACGATAGCAGCGATCGTCTCACCCGTTACGAATATCCAGACACAACCTACCTAACCTATGATTATGATAATCGAGGCTCGCTAAACTCTATAAGTGGAGTGGTCGATAATATTGAATACACCGCTGCAGGCCAGCAAAGCAAACGGGAATACAGTAATGGTGTAGAAATCGATTACACATACGACTCCCAGCAGCGGCTTAAAACCTTATTAGCGACTCGTACTATCGATAGCGCACAACTGCAAAACCTTACTTACGAGTTTGATGCACTCACCAACATCAAAAGCATAACCGATGGTCGCAGCGATACAGAGCTACACACCATTGCGACAGAAATTGATTTAGACAGCGCCCAAGCGCAGGAATTAAAGCAATCTTTCACTTATAAATATGACGACCTATATCGCCTACAAGAGGCTGAATCTAATTTGGTCAAATACCAATATCAATATGATTTGATTGGTAACGTAAAACAGAAAACCGTCATTGATTCTACCGCCAATACACTGGTTACACATTTGCGTTATGGCAATAGCCAAACCGATGAAAATTATGGTTCATTTGATCGAGTTGGGCGCGTTAAGAATGAAGTAGCCGGCCCACATGCCGTAACCTATACCAACGGGCAAGATAGCTACTTTTATGATGACAACGGTAACCTAAGTCAAGATGGTAACTTGCATTACCAATGGGACCATAACAATCGCCTTATTAAGGTGAGCACTCAAGCACCAGCCAGCAGTCGCGCTCAATAAGGGATTATTATGAAATTTATTAAGCAGTTAGCTAATCGACTAACAATGACCCCGGTTATTGCTACCACTCTGGCCATGTTGTCATTACTGGCACCCGTTGCAACCACGCAAGCCGTTGAAATCAGAGCAGACCAGTATCAGGCATTTTATGGCGATGTTAATGGCGATGGTCTACATGACATATATCTAGCTCCTAAACCAAAATACATTCCCATCGCCACAGATATCATGATCATCATCCCACTCCCGGGCGATGGCGACGGTTATAAATTATTAGCGCAAGCCAGTGGTTATGCCGCACCAGAACTGGATAACGGCATAGATACAAACACACTTAATGCCGGTCACTTTCAGTTATTATCAGGTGACTTTAATGGCGATGGCCTTGCCGATGTATTTATACAAAGCACTTCGCAGTCGCTATTAAGCCTCACCCTTGCCAATAGTCTGGTTGAAGATGCACCCTACATATTGCAAAGTTTTGCCAGTTTTGGCATCGACACGCACAAAATAGTCATTGAAGACTTAGATGCCGATGGCCGTGATGACATTACTTATACCGTCAATAATCAATCCCATACTCTGCATGCGACCAATCAAGGTGATTTAACAAATGATGGGCAAGCTCAAGTCACCGCCAACTATGGTTACGACTATTTAAATAAACGCCGCTATAAAGTCGTAGAGCAAATCGGTGAACCTCGCAAAGAGGTGTTATACATAGACGACAATACCGAACTGCGCGATGGCAAGTTACAAAAATACATCACCCTAGGCGGGCAAAAAGTTGCACGCAGCAGCCAATCAAGCGGTGAATTCTCCCCGACAGAGTTTTATTTAAATAATCACCTAGGCAGCATCGCATTAACCCTAGATGCCCGCGCACATGTTAAAAATGCCTTCACCTACGAGCCCTATGGCGACAAGCAAGTCGCCTACGGTGGAACACAAGCCAGCCCTTATGGTTTTACCGGCAAAGAGCAAGACCCAGAAACTCAGCTGGGGTATTTTCATCATCGTTACCTAAACACACAAATCGGACAGTTTATAACCCCCGACCCTGTGTTTGCCATGGGCGAGCGCTTTACCGATCCTCAGTTGTGGTCCCCTTATGTGTATGGGCGTAATAACCCGATTGTGTATGTAGATCCGGATGGGCAGGTTGTTAGGTTATTTACAACGTTAGCTAAATTTACTTATAAAGCAGGTAAGCAGTTTTATCGCAATGGGAAGATTGACTCGGCAGGCTTAAAAAAAGGAGTCATGGATGAACTGGTTGGTATAGCGGATGATATCAATACACTTGTTGGTGATGGTACTTTAATTGATAAATTTGGCGCAGTTGTAGACTTAACAACTGGGCTTGAGACTACTGATGGCGATATTCGTGAGTTTTCGGATCTAGTTGGCAAAAAGGGTAGCGGAAAAAAATGGGATGTTGGACAGTACAATAATTTAAAGAAAACAAGTGGTGGAACAGGTTTGGACTCTCATCATGCTGGCCAACAAGCCTTTATGAAAAAATTGGTTTCTGGTTATGATCCGAAGACAGGCCCTGCGATATTAGTACCAAGGAATGGGCATACAAGAAAAGACCCATTAACGGGTAAGCGGCTTTCTACTAGAGAACCTAAGGGTTTTGAAAATCCTAGGGATTTATTAGCTAGGGATATAAAAGAACTTAGAAGAGTTTACGATGATGTGCCAAATAATGCTTTGAATAAATTAATAGATTTGAATAAGACGATGTATCCCGGTGAATTTAAGAAAAAAAGTAAAAAATAGGTGATGATATGACCCCTGAAATTCTTGTGAAGAGCCTGTATGAAATAGCTGTTTCGGAGTCTATAGCTTCATATAGTTCAGCTTTAGGACAGTCAAATTTAGAAAAAATTGATAGCGAAGAATGGAAGTCTGTTCACCAGTTATTTAATAAGTTGAGTGATAAAGAAAGGGCTTCAATTTTGTTATTAATGAAGAGTATCTCCGTTGATACATTATCAGTAGTGCTCGGCGTTATAGACGGCACTATAGTGGCTGGTGATTATTATGAAGATTTCACCTTGACTTATAATGAAGGTGAAAACTTAGTTGGTGATTTACAAGGAAAGATGTTGGAAATTGATGATGATCAATAATATATGTGATTGTGAAAAGTGTCTTTACCCATTACATATCATTAGGTATGCATCATGAAACTAATGAACCGTATAGTTATTACCGTAATGATTATTGGACTAAATAACTTAGCTCAAGCCAAAGGTGTCGCCTACAAAGCAACCGTCGTTGATGTACGCATTGATCACACTGGTCACGGCTTTATTAAATTCAAAGAACCGTTGAAAGATGCTCATAACTCAAGCATTCCTGACTGCACACAAGAAGCTTATAGCAACATGTTAGCGTTTGATGTGAATACTGCAGGGGGCAAAGCGGTGATGGCCATTGCGTTA
>JAWUXY010000095.1:0-23450 GCA_034111105.1 Bermanella sp.
TAGTAGCTCTAGGTTTGGCTGGTTATCGTCCACGGCAAGAATCTTTAATGGTGCTTGGCTCTTACCAAGAAAGTCTAAATTATTTTGCAGTTGGTCTGTAAAAATATCGTGCATGACATGCACAATTCTACGAGTAGAGACTGGGAAAACCAAACGATGTTCGATATTAAGCTGCTGTAAAATAGATAAATTATGACCGTCATTATTTCTAAGCAGCGCAACCATGTGGCAGCTTCTTTGGATCTGTTCAGTTAAATGACTGTCCGTGCGTTGTGTTATTTCAAGCAAACATATATCGGCTTGGTTGTTCATCTGCTCAGTGTGTAATGCTTTTAAATTCGGGAAACTGGTGACGTTAAAGCCGATGGTACTAAGTTGATGACGAAGTACTTGAGATGTGGTGTCCAGCTCACTTAACAAATATGCCGTTTTACCATGCCAAGGCGCGTCATCCCATCTTTCTGCCTCAACATCGCACGGTTCGAATTGACCGGTAAACCAAAATTGAGAACCAGCCCCAGATTGACTTGATAAACCAATTTCACCTTGCATGTGACTAATAATGTGTTTTGAAATCACCAAGCCTAGGCCTGTACCACCAAAGCGACGTGTAGTTGAAGTGTCGCCTTGGCTAAAGGCTTTGAATAGGTTGTCTTGTTGCGCTTCGCTTAACCCAATCCCGGTATCGGTGATGGTAAACTTAAGGGCGACTTTTTGATTAATATGTTCTTCTAGCATTACACGAACAATGACAGATCCTGACTCCGTAAACTTCACTGCATTATTGATCAAGTTTGTCAGTACTTGTTTGATTCGGGTTGGGTCAGCCATGATGTCCATGGGAACATCTTGATAAACCATGGCAGCAAGTTCTATTTGTTTTTTATGTGCTTCAGGGGCAAGCATGGTTAATACATCATCACAAATGTCACGTAGATTAACGGGTACTTTATCCAGTACTAATTTGCCTGCTTCAATTTTTGAGAAATCAAGAATGTCATTGATAATAGACAGCAAGCTAGACGACGATGATTCAATGGTACTAAGGTATTCTTGTTGGCGTTTGTTTAAGCGCGTTTTTTCTAATAATTTGCTAAACCCTAAAATACCGTTTAATGGTGTACGAATTTCATGGCTCATGTTTGCCAAGAATTCTGATTTTGTTTTGCTGGCTTCAAGTGCAGAGCGTCGTGCAAAGTTCAGTTCAATGTTTTGCACTTCCATGGCTTCAACGGTGCTTTTTAAATCTTCGGTGGCTTGTTCGACGCTGTCTTGTAATTCTTGTTGTGCTTGTTGCAAGCTTGCCGCCATGGCATTTATGCCACCGGATAGCTCATTAAATTCTTGATAATTGCTTAGCTGTACGCGTGCTTCTAAATTGCCGGCTTCTAATTCATTGAGCGTATGGCTAACTTGGTGTAATGGCACCGTGATGCGTGAACTTGAACGGTATGAAAGGTAAAGGGCAAAACAGCAACACGCAAGAATCAGTAAAATACTACTGAATAAGGACTTATATAAAACGAGCTGTCTTTGTGTTGTGGTGAGCTCAAGTTCGATCCAGCCTAATAACTGGCTGTTCATTTGTGATGTTGGGTCAAATACCGGCGTTAAAATCCGAACACTATGCTCTGTTTCAAAGCGGTGAGAACCGTTATCAATAATCCGTTTAGTAGAAGGCTCATACATACTCGGGCCAATATGCAGTAAGGTTTTTTGTTCACTGTTTAACAGCGAAATACTGCGAATATGAGGCAGGTCCAAGTATTGTTGAAGCTTGGCTTGGCTTTCATTGCTGGGTTGGTTGAATAGATCAGCGCCCTCAATGGCTAATTGTTGGCTAAGCAGCTTTGCTTGTTCATTGGCTTGACGTTTTAGCTGGTAATTTTGATCCAGCGTAAAATAGCCACCCAGTGCTAAGGCGGTTATTAAGCACGGCAATAACGTGAGCCAAAGTATGTGTTTTTGGATGCCCCAATAATTCATCTGCAAAATACTTGTTTTTAGAGGTGCGCTATTCTAACGGATTTGATTAGGAATTGCTCAATCTTCAGTTTTTGATTCTGAAGATATAAGCAAATTGCCTTTTGATATTACTAAAGCGTTATAATTAAGCGTATTATGCGCGCAGATTGTTATATAAGTGATGACAGCATGGACTTTCCTACCATTGCCGACTTTGTTGGCCATACACCATTAGTGCGTTTACAACGCCTAGGCACCCACACAAGCAACACCATTTTATTAAAGCTTGAAGGCAATAACCCTGCAGGCTCGGTAAAAGATCGCCCTGCATTAAATATGATTCGTCGGGCACAAGAGCGCGGGGATATTCAGCCTGGTGATACACTCATCGAAGCCACCAGTGGTAATACCGGTATTGCTTTAGCCATGGCCAGTGCGATCATGGGCTATAAAATGGTATTGATCATGCCTGATAATTCCAGCATGGAACGTCGCTGGGCCATGGAAGCCTATGGCGCAGAGCTTATTCTGGTTGAAGGTATGGAGTACGCGCGTGATTTGGCCATACAAATGCAACAAGATGGCAAAGGTAAGGTGTTGGATCAGTTTGCAAACCTAGATAACCCAATGGCGCATTATGAAGGCACGGGCCCTGAGATCTGGCAGGATACCAAAGGCACCATTACGCACTTTGTGAGCTCGATGGGCACAACGGGCACCATTATGGGCACGAGTCGTTATCTAAAAGAACAAAACCCTGATGTCCAAATAGTGGGGCTACAGCCCAAGGAAGGAGCCGCGATTGCGGGTATCCGCCGTTGGTCACCCGCATATTTACCGTCAATTTTTGATAAAACCCGAGTTGATACGGTTATGGATATTGGCCAGCAAGAAGCAGAAGACACCATGCGTGCCTTGGCCCGTGAAGAAGGTATTTTCTGCGGTGTCAGTTCAGGTGGTTCGGTTGCTGGGGCATTACGTTTAAGTGAACAGCTCGAAAATGCGGTTATTGTGGCGATCATCTGTGATCGTGGTGACCGTTATTTATCAACCGGTGTGTTTAGTCTCCCGCAAGATAAATAATAGGAATGAGCTTGTGCGAGAACAGATAGGCACTTTGGACAAACCTAACCTGCCTTTTTTACGGCGTGTGTCGTAAAATGGCCAAAACCTTGAAAAATGAATCTTTGGGGCCATTAATGGCCTCAAGTTATTTTAGGAATGTGATTGTGGCAATTGTGCGCAACGGAAAAAAAACAGCAAAACGCACAGAAAAAGCGCCAGAGCTGGACCTTACGATTCAAAGCTTAAGCCATGAAGCCCATGGCGTTGGTCGTCATGACAACAAAGTTGTGTTTGTGCCCGGTGCACTACCGGGCGAAAACGTACATGTGCGCTTACAAAAACAGCAACGCCACTTTAGCCAAGCTCAGCTGTTATCAATTACAGAGGCTAGCGAGCACCGAGTTGAACCATCTTGCCCTCATTATAGTCGTTGTGGTGCTTGCCAGTTGCAGCACCTGACAACCGCAGAGCAATTGCCCCACAAACAAGAAAACCTACACCAGCAGTTAACGCGACAGTTGAAAATAGCGGATATTCCTTGGCAAACGCCCATTGCTAGCGATGGCTTTGGTTACCGCCGTCGTGCCCGTTTAGGTGTGCGTTATCGCAAGCAATTAGACGAAATTATCATTGGTTTTCGTGAAGAGGCGAATAAACACTTAACCTCTATTGATGCGTGTCCAGTATTAGAACCGGTACTAAGCGAGTTAATTACGCCAATGCAGGGCTGTATTAGCGCATTAAGCGGCAAAGCGGTTATTACTCAAATGGAATTAATCGCCAGTGAGCAAGGCCCAGTTGTGGTGCTTCGACACTTAAAACTGCTTAATGTTGAAGACCATGCGCTGTTAAAGGCATTTTCTCTCAAGCACGCATGCATTATGTACTTACAAGGAGACGAAACACTCGAGTGTGTTTTCCCTGAAGTCGAACCGGCATTAAGTTATAACGTTTCCGGTTTTCAGCTTGAATTTCAAGTGAAAGACTTTATCCAAGGTAATGCTCAAGTTAACCAGAAAATGGTGGATTTAGCTGCGCAATGGCTCGACTTGAAGCCAGATGAAACCCTGTTGGACTTATTTGCCGGTATTGGTAATTTCAGTATTCCATTAGCCCCCAAAGTGAAATCATTGTTAGCCGTAGAAGGGGTTGGCCCGATGGTTGAACGCATTAAGCACAATGCCAATCGTCATAACATCAGCAACATTACGGCGATGGCCTTAAACCTTGATGATGAAGAATTATTATTCCGTTTGCCCAAAGCCGATGCCATTTTGTTAGACCCACCGCGTACCGGTGCCGCTACATTAATGCCATGGTTAACAAAACAAAAAAGTCGAATTTTATACATTGCGTGTGAGCCTAGCTCGTTAGTACGTGATGCTCAGCACTTGCTGGACGCAGGCTTTAGAATTGAAAAAATAACCGTCATGGATATGTTCCCACAAACCAAGCATGTGGAATCTATGGCGTTATTTGTAAAGGATTAGATATGGTTAAAGTACGGGACGACCACTTAATCACTGACGGTGAAGTGAATGTTGATGCATGGATTAACAGCCTCAATGAGCAAGTCGAAATAAAAGACGTTGAGCAATTACGTCAAGCGTGTGATATCGCACAAACCTTCGAATCACAAGCCATCGCGAATCGCGAACAGTGGAACGCTGATATTTCCAGCCTACAAATTGCCACCGAAATGACACAAGTCTTGGCCGAGTTACACATGGATCAAGCCAGTATTGTAGCCGCCATTTTATATCGACCTGTGCGAGAAGGGCGCTTGGCACTGAATCATGTGGTGCGTCAATTTGGTGAAGAAATTGCCAAGTTAATCGACGGCGTTTTAAAAATGGCCGCCATCACACAAGCGCAATCCGCATCAAAATTAAAAGTACTCGGCCAATCAGAAGCGCAAGTGGAACACATGCGTAAAATGCTTGTGGCTATGATTGATGATGTACGTGTACCGCTCATTAAATTGGCTGAACGAACCAGTGTGATTCGTGCCGTCAAAAATGCCCCGCAAGAGCGTCGCTTAAAAGTCGCGCGCGAAGTATTTGAAATCTATGCACCCCTCGCTCATCGATTAGGGATTGGCCAAATTAAGTGGGAGCTAGAAGATTTAAGCTTTCGCTATATTGAACCCGATGCTTATAAAAAAATCGCAAGTTTACTGGATGAAAAGCGTTTAGGTCGCCAGCAATACATAGATAATGTGGTCGAGACGTTAAAAAATGCCATCGAAGGCGCCGGTATCAAATGTGATATTGAAGGGCGCGCTAAGCATATCTACAGTATTTGGCGAAAAATGCAGCGTAAAAATATCGACTTCTCAGAAGTTTACGATATTCGAGCTGTGCGTATTTTAGTGCCGGAATTAAAAGATTGTTACGCCGCATTAGGCATCACGCATACTTTTTGGCGTCATATCGCCCATGAATTCGACGATTACATCGCCAATCCGAAAGAAAATGGTTATCGATCATTACATACCGCCGTAATTGGCCCAGAAGGTAAAGTACTCGAAGTTCAAATTCGTACCTTCGACATGCACGATGATGCTGAATTAGGTGTTTGTGCCCATTGGCTTTACAAAGGCACCGATGTCAGTGGTAAGGATGACGGTTATGAAGAAAAAATTTCATGGTTACGCCAAGTTTTAGAATGGCATGACGAGCTAGGTGACATTAACGATTTAATGGGCAGCCTACGACAAGATGTTACCCCAGACCGTATTTATGTGTTTACGCCAGACGGCCATGTAGTGGACCTGCAACCAGACTCAACCCCAGTGGATTTTGCTTATCGTGTGCACACTGAAATTGGCCACAGGTGTCGCGGCGCTAAAGTGAATGGGCGTATTGTACCGCTGACTTATAAGGTGAAAACGGGCGAACAAATTGAAATTTTAACCAGTCGCGATGCACGTCCGTCTCGTGATTGGATGAATACAGAAAACGGCTATGTGAACACCACGCGTGCTCGTGCAAAAGTGGCGTCATGGTTTAAAAATCAAGCCCGTGATCAAAACATTTTGGATGGCAAAGAAATCCTAGAGCCTGAGTTAAAGCGAATTGGCTTTCACAATATCGACATACATCAACTGACGCAGGATTTAAACTTTAAACAGCTTGATGATTTATATGCAGCAGTGGGTGCGGGCACGGTACGCATCTCTCAAGCCATTCATCACGCGCAAAAACAACTGCAAAAAGACGTGGATGATGAGCAACAATTAAGTTTATTGCCTACTCAGCCAGCGAAACCCATTGATGGCAGTGATGTGTATATTTATGGGGTGGGTAAGTTGTTAAGTACGTTAGCCACTTGCTGTCACCCAGTGCCGGGTGACTCTATTGCCGGTTTTATTACTCAGGGTCGTGGTGTCAGTATCCACAAAGCGGACTGTAATAATTTACTTAACTTAAAACAAAGCCAGTCAAACCGCATTACCGAAGTCAATTGGGGCAAAGCGCCTGAGAAACTGTACCCGGTTGATTTAATGATTAAAGCCTATGACCGTCGTGGCTTATTGAAAGACGTCAGCATGACCTTGGCCCTAGATGACATTAATATTTTGTCTATGAACACCTTGTCTCAACACGATGGCACCGCCGACTTATTAATTACGGTGGAAATCGATAGCTTGAATCACTTGGGCAAAATATTAAATAAATTACAGCAATTACCCAATGTTATGGATGTGCGTCGCCACAATCAGTAATTTAAGGAACACAGCACGATGTACCAGCTTGACGATTTATTGTATCTGATGTCCCGTTTGCGTGATCCTAAGCATGGTTGTCCGTGGGACTTAAAACAAACCTTTGCGAGCATCGTGCCCCATACCTTAGAAGAAGTGTATGAAGTGGCTGACGCCATTGAAAAACAAGACTACACGCACTTAAAAGAAGAATTAGGCGATTTGCTCTTCCAAGTGATTTTTTATAGTCAGCTTGGTAAAGAAGAGCAGCACTTCGATTTCGCTCAAATCGTCGATACCTTAGTCAGTAAATTAGTGCGTCGCCATCCCCATGTTTTTCCGAGCGGTGAGCTACACAGTGAAAATAATGATACCCCATTGAACGACGAGCAAATTAAAGGTCGTTGGGAAGCGATTAAACAGCAAGAGCGTGACGAAAAAGCCAAATCACAAGGTACGACCGGGATTGAAAATACCAGCGTGCTGGCGGATATACCATTGGCGTTACCAGCTATTCAACGTGCTGAAAAACTGCAAAAACGTGCCGCAACCGTTGGGTTTGACTGGCCCGAGCCTGAGCAAGTGCTGGATAAAATCGAAGAAGAAATGGCAGAGCTAAGAGAAGCCATGGCTGAAGGAAAACACCACCTTATCGAAGATGAGCTAGGTGATGTTATGTTTGCCATGGTGAACTTGGCGCGCCATGTAAATGTGAAGCCAGAACTGGCAGTGCGCAGCACTAATGCAAAGTTTGAGCGTCGCTTTCAATACATAGAGAGCCATTTACAGTTACAAGGGCGCTCTATTGAGGCGGCGAGTCTTGAAGAAATGGAAAGCCTTTGGCAGCAAGCTAAATCCCTCGAAAAAGGGAACTAACGAATCAGTCCTTCATGCCTTTTTTTACATAAATATCAAACCGATTGGCTTTGCCTTCTTGGCTAAGTGTCGGTTTTTGATTATTTAAAAATGGGCTTTTACGCGGCCGCTTTACAACGACACGATACTTTGCAGCGTTGATCGCAGGTAGCAATAGTTCATCGGCGTCTTCGTCCTTACCCACCATGTCGCGGAAAAACTGCATCGACTTTTTGACCTGAGCTTGCTTCTTATCGGCGTGAGGAAACATTGGGTCCAAACACACCACATCAAAGCAATCGGCTTCGCATTGTTTTAAAAATTCGATACTGCTGCCTGTGTGAAGAGACATGTGCTGCGTAATTTCATGCACTTCAGGGTTTAACTCAGCGCGCTCTAAGGCGTCTGCAAGCAAAGCCGCCACTACAGGGTGGCGTTCGACCATAGTCACCTTACAATCAAGTGCAGCGAGCACAAACGCATCTGTTGCGGTGCCTGCTGTGGCATCCAGTATATTTAAATGCTTTTTTTGTTTTAATCCCACCGCCTTTGCAATGGCTTGGCCAGTACCGCCACCATGTTGGCGACGCCATGTCAGCGCGCCATCAGTAAAATCAATGCACAAATCCCCAACGGACTTATCAAAGGGCTTACATAGGCTCAAACCGTTTATATCAAGGTTTAAAATAAACTCGGCTTGATCCGGTATGCGCTTACTCATGGGGACATGTAATAGCTCGCTGATACGTTGAGCATGTTCGGCTAATTGAGGTAACTGACAAACCAGTGTGAGTGTTTGCGTCATTACATGATCCATCCTAGTGCTACGCCCAAGAATAAAAAGCCGCCAAGCAGTAAGCGATAAATAACAAAGGGTGTCATTGATAGCTGTTCAATGAGTTTCAAAAAGAAATAAATACAAATGTACGCACTGACGCACGACACAATCGCCCCCATAAAAATAAAGCTCCACGGAATGGGGTGTGTACTGGTGAGCATTTCATAGGTTTTGTAACTGCCTGCTAATAAAATCAGCGGGATCGACAATAAAAAACTGAAACGTGCCGCTGTTTGTCGGTCAAATCCGAGCAACATGGCAGTAGTAATGGTGATACCTGAGCGGCTAGTACCTGGAATTAACGCCAACGCTTGTGAGCAACCAATAATAAAGGCTTCGCGAAAGCCAATTTGAGAAATCGATTTGGTGAGGTTTTGTTTGCGATCAGCATACCAGAGCAACAAACCGAACACTGTCGTGGTGGTGGCAATTACCAGCGCATTACGTAAATACGTTTCAACACTGCCGTTCAAACATAAGCCAAAAAAACCAGCAGGAAGGGTGGCTAAAATAATGCACCACGCTAATTTGCCATCCATATTGGGTTTAGCAAGAAAAGTTGTGTCACAAAAACCTTTAATTAGCTTCACAATATCATGACGAAAGTACACCATCACAGCGACTAACGTACCAACATGCACCGCCACATCAAATGCTAAACCTTGATCGGGCCAGCCTAAAAGTTGTGAGGGTAAAATTAAGTGTGCAGAACTCGAAATCGGTAAGAATTCAGTCAGTCCCTGCAAAATGGCCAAAACAACGGCCTGCCACCATTCCATATGAATCCTTAGATTTAGCTTTGTTGTTTTTGCTGCTTGATGGTTTTCCAGTGACTTTGTTCACGTAAGTAAACTAATTCAATGTTTTCAGGTGCCAATACTTGGTTATGTTCATACAGTGCAAGGGCAGCAGGTAAAAGCGAATCTGCTTTTAATATTTGTTCAGGCTCTTGCTGAGTAATCAAAGATTGCAGTGATGAATCAAACTTATCCCATAGTTTTAAACCATGGCCACACGCAGAATATTGGCCGTCACACAGTTTGAGTGTGCCAATTTGCACATCCGTTGCGCAAATCAGGTCGTTAACTTGAGCCGTCATGAGCTGAGTTGTTTCATTTAATGCGTATTGCCCTAGATAGAGCTCATTCATGCGAGCGTCCATTAGCGCTAATATATTGGTTTGCTTGTGCTCAATAAATGCCTGTTGGGCCATCGCTTGTAATGTCGAGACGCCAATTAACGGAATTTCGCAAGCAAAGCCAATTCCTTGTGCGGTAGACGCGGCGATACGTAAACCAGTAAATGAGCCTGGGCCTTTGCCAAAAACCACAGCATCAAGCTGATTTGGGCGAATACCTGCTTCGTTCATAACATCGTTGAGCATCGGGTAAAGCAAGCGACTGTGCATACGAGGTGCATTTTCAACCCGAGAAATAAGTGTGCCGTTGCAACTTAATGCTACCGAGCAACTATCGCTGGCAGCTTCAATGGCAAGAAAGTTGGCCATAGGAATACTTCAATAGACTAATTAGCTGGGTATTCTAGCAGAAACCTAACTTTGAAAAAAACGAAGGCGTGCAAAATAAGGGGATACAAATCAAATAGCCATAAAAAACCAGCACAGCCGAAGCTGAACTGGTTTTTTAGTTTTACTCACCGCTAAAGCTTATTTTTTCGACTTCTTCGCTTTTTTGGCAGTTTTACGACGCGCTGGAGCCTTTTTCGCGGCAGGTTTACGCACTGCGGCTACTTTTTTCTTAGCGGCTTTTTTCTTGGCAGGCTTTTTCTTAGCCGGTTTAGCTAGCTTTTTAAGCTTAGCGGCTGCTTTTTTAGCGGCTGCTTTGTTTTTAGCGGCTTCTTTCTTAGTGCGAGCGCTGACTTTAGCAGCATCTTTCTTCGCACGAGATTTAGTCCATTTAGCTTCATATGCAGCAAGCGCTTTTGCTAGATCAGCTTCGGCTTTAGTAACCAATGAAAGCTCATATGCTTCAAGAGCAGCTTTTGCAGATGCGGCAGCGGCTGCTGCTTTTGCTTCTACGTTAGCGGCTTGAACCAGAGTTTTAGCTTCGCGGGCTTTACCTTTTGCATCTGTTAGTGCTTCTTTTTGCTTCGCAGCAGCAGCACGTGCAGTTACAACAGCTTTCTTAGCAGCGGCCGTTTTAGTAGATGTTGCTTTTTTACGAGCAGCAGCCAATTTCTTATTGGCAGCATCTACTTTAACGGTTGCAGCTTTAATACCAGCGTTCGCTTTTTCAACCGCTTTGGTTGCTTTAGTGAGTGCTGGAGAAACGACGGCAGTAGCTTTTTTAGCTACACGTTTTTTAGCTGCAGTTTTTTTACGACCTCGAGCCATAATATTTTCCTTCTTGTTGTGGACGGTGTTTCAATAAAAAAATAGCATAAAAAATGTAAGAGCATAGTCTTATGAGGAAAAATAAATGATTTTTTTGTAAAAAACTACTTTATTACCCTCAAATTAGAAATATTGGCGCAAAAAAATGCGATTTTTTTTAATATTTTGGATTTTTAATAAAAAAAGGCCCGTTTTTGAAATATCATGAGTATTCAAAAACAGGCCGATAAATGTGAGTTGAGACAAAAAAATATGGAAAAATGGCAGGCGATTATTTTTATATAAACGGTTTAACCAGTTCTGACATCATATGAATATGTTCATCGTCATCATTGAGTGCAGAAATATAACGGTATTGCTCACCACCGTTTTCTATAAAAATCTCTTTATTTTCTTCGGCAATTTCTTCGAGTGTTTCTAAACAATCTGCACTAAATGCTGGGCAAACTACGTCAACAGAGCGAATTCCATCTTTTCCCCATGCTTCGAGTGTTTTATCGGTGTAAGGCTGTAACCATTCAGTGGGACCAAAGCGGCTTTGAAAACATAATTGATATTGGTTTTCGTTTAACTTTAATTTATCCACCATTAATTTTACGCTTTGCTCTACTTGCGCGCGGTAGGGGTCACCTTTTTCTACATAAGCTTTTGGTATGCCATGAAAAGAGAATAATAGTTTTTCACTGCGGCCATTTTTATCCCAAAAATCTTCAATTTTTTTAGCAAGGGCATCAATATAAAAATGATTTTGGTGATAATCCTTAATTAAATGTATCGAAGGCAAATCACGCTGAGTTTTAATAAAATTTGCAACTTGATCATAAATAGCACCTGTTGTGGTGGCGCTGTACTGAGGATATAACGGTAAAACTATAATGTTTTCAAAACCTTGCGCGTTTAATTTTTCTAGGCTGGTTTTAAATGAAGGATTGCCATAAGTCATGGCAAGTTCAACGTGAACCGAATCGCCCAACAGGTTTTGTAACTTTTTTTGCTGTTTTAAACCAATGGTGCGAATTGGGCTGTCACCCTCCCAAATACTTTCATATAACTTTGCCACGCGTTTGGGGCGAAGAGTCAAAACAATGCCATTTAATACGAGCCACCAGACAGGATTGCGTTTAATAACGCGGTCATCCCATAAAAATTCTTTCAAATAACGTCTTACTGCTTTTGCAGTGGGCGCATCTGGCGTTCCAAGGTTTACTAATATGACGGCGCTTTTTTGTGACATGTGGACTCTCGATAAAATGCTGAAATGAATAGATACATGATAAATTATTTGCTGAGGTTTACGAACTTAAAGAAAAACTGGTTTACATTTGGCTGGTTTTCTTTGATATGGATCAAACAAAAGGTCCCAGACATAAAAAAAGCCAGCATAGCTGGCTTTTTTAAACGTAAGCGCAATGGATTAATCAATTGCGGCAAATACGGCGTCACGAATGTCATTTAATGTGCCCACACCAGGAATGTGTGCATATTTAGGTGCATTGGCGTCAGTCAATGACTTATAAAAACCAACCAATGGTTCAGTTTGCTCATGGTAAATAGCCAAACGGTGACGTACGGTTTCTTCTGCGTCGTCTTCACGTTGAATAAGCTCTTCACCTGTTTCGTCATCTTTGCTTTCCACTTTTGGTGGATTAAAGATCACATGATAAGTACGGCCAGAACCTGGGTGCACACGGCGACCGCTCATGCGTTTCACGATTTCTTCATCGTCTACGTCGATTTCAACAACGTGGTCGATATCAACACCGACGTCGATCATGGCTTGCGCTTGTGGGATCGTGCGAGGAAAACCATCAAATAAACAACCGTTTGCACAATCAGGCTCAGAGATGCGCTCTTTTACTAAAGAGATGATTAGCTCGTCAGACACTAACCCACCTGTTTGCATGATTTCTTCGACTTGTTTGCCAAGCGGTGTTCCGGCTTTAACGGCCGCACGCAACATATCACCTGTAGAGATTTGTGGGATGCTGAACTTCTCACAAATGAACTTAGCTTGAGTACCCTTACCGGCGCCGGGAGCACCTAATAAAATAATACGCATTCATGTTTCCTTAAGTTGTATCGATTCAATCTCCCAATGACGCGACAAAAATTACATCATTGGGACATTGCACCGTCTTGTTTAATTAATAACCAAGCAAATAAAAAAGAGCCAAACGATACCGCACCCATGCAGCTTGGGCAAGTGGCATAATGGCAATAAACGAAGGGTGAAAGAGGGCGCATAAGTAATATCAGTAGGTAGGGGGTATGCGATCACTGACCTCATTTTGTCATGAGGTCAGCTTTTCGTTCAAAGATTAACCGGTATTGCGCATACCTGCGGCAATGCCGGCCATGGTGACTTTTAACGCATGTTCTAAGTTGGGGTTCACCTGTTCGCCTTGAGCCCGTGTTCGATACAGTAATTCCGCCTGCAAATAATGCAGTGGATCGGTGTAGGGGTTACGGACCGCCATTGAATGACGGAAGGCGGGATTATTTTCAAGTAGCTGGGTTTGCTGCTTAATATTTTGGATGGTCTCAACCGCTTGGCCTAAGCGCTCACGCAATTGACGACCTAGCGCCTGTTTTGCTTCTAGGCTGCCATTTTGGTTAATGAGTCTGTTTTCATAATACTGTGCAATGCCTTGGTCGGTTTTGCTCAGCACCATTTCAAGCATATCAACCAATGTTTGAAAAAATGGCCACTTGTCAGCCATATTTTGCAATGTGGCCAGCTCACCTTTGTCGATGAAATCTTGCAGTGCTTTTTCGCTGCCTAACCAAGCAGGGAGCATTAAGCGAATTTGCATCCATGCAAAAATCCAAGGAATCGCACGCAAACTTTCGACTCCGCCAGTGGCTTTGCGTTTAGCAGGGCGCGAGCCTAGTGCTAATTTACCTAGTTCTTGTTCTGGAGTGACGTTTCTAAAATAAGAAACAAAATCCGGATGTTCGCGTACCACACCGCGATAACTTTCTACGGCAATGGCGCTTAGTTCATCCATAATCGTGCGCCACTGTGGTTCAGGTTCTGGTGGTGGCATTTCAGTGGCTTGCAACACCGCGGACATATAAACCTGCAGTGAACGCAGAGCGACTTCTGGGTTACCAAATTTAAAACGAATCATTTCGCCTTGTTCGGTTACCCGTATGCGGCCACGAACAGAGCCGGGTGGTTGCGATAAAATAGCGCTGTGAGCCGGGCCGCCACCACGGCCAACGGTGCCGCCACGACCATGAAATAACATGAGCTCGACTGTGTGTGAATCACATATATTAACTAATTCTTCTTGCGCTTTGTATTGCGCCCAGCTGGCAGCAAGTTGACCGGCGTCTTTTGCGCTGTCGCTGTAACCCACCATCACCATCTGCTTATGCGAACAATATTCACGATACCAAGGGATACTCAGCAGGGTTTCAATGCTTGCTGCGGCATGGGTTAAGTCATCAAGTGTTTCAAATAATGGGGCCACGGGCATGGGTTGGGTGCGACCACTCATTTTCATCAGCAGCGCCACCGCCAAAACATCACTGGCGGCGCCAGCCATTGAAATCACATAAGCGCTAAAGCAATTTGGGTCTTCTTGGGCGATGACTTGGCAGGTGTCTAAGACTTCTTGCACCTCTTCACTGGGCTCCCATTCGCTTGGTAATAATGGACGTTTGCTTTGCAGTTCTTTTAATAAAAAGGCGACGCGCTTTTCTTCGTCCCATTCTAGATAGTTGCCGAGTTCTAAATATTGGCATAATTCGGCAAACACATTTGCATGGCGGGTGCTTTCTTGGCGAATATCCAGCGGGCAAAGCGTTAGGCCAAATGAGTGAGCACGACGAATGGTATCCAGCAGCTTGCCGTTGGCCACGACAGCCATATTGCAATCAAGTAAAGACTGATAACAAAGTTGTAACGGCTCAATTAATGAAGAGAGGTTATAAATGCCTTTGTTACGGTTATCTTTGTTGCCTTTGAGTTTGTCTTGCGTGTATTGCTGGGTTTCGCGTAAGCGCTGACGCAAATCATGCAACAAATGACGGTATGGCTCTTTTACATTGCCAGCCACCGCTCGCAGAGTGTCGTTACAGTGCTCCATTGATAAATCATTCACTAAGTCACCTAAGTCGCGTAGGTACAAGTCAGCGGCCATCCAGCGGCCAAGCATGAGCACATTGGAGGTGACTTTGGCGGTGACATTGGGGTTGCCGTCGCGGTCGCCGCCCATCCACGAATGAAACTTAATGGGCACCGCATTGAGTGGCAGTGGTGACAAACCTCGTTTTTCTAAGAGTTCGTTCATTTCTCGGTAAAAGCGCGGTATCGCATGCCACAGTGCCCCTTCTATGACGGCAAAGCCCCATTTTGCTTCGTCTTCTGGTGTTGGGCGTTGTTGTCTTATTTCATCGGTATACCAAATCTCGGCAATGACGCGTTTTAGGTTTTCGAGAATTTGTTTACGTTCGTACTCAAAGGGTTGCGTATCTAAGCTATTAAGAGCATTAAGAATTTGCTCATATTTACCGATTAAAGTACGACGAGTCACTTCTGTTGGATGCGCGGTGAGTACCAGTTGAATATCCAGTTCATTAAGCTTTTTTTGGATGGCTTCGTTGCTTAATTTACTGCCCATATCTTGAATCACATGATCAAGCTGCTCTAAGAAGGCTTCGCCATCATTGCGGCGACCGCGAATAACATCGTGATATTGCTCTGCAATATTGGCCAAATTTAAAAACTGGTTAAAAGCACGGGTAATCGGCGTGATATCGTCATCAGCTAATTGTCTTAGATTATCAATTAAATCCGCTGGGCGTTCTTTCTGCGCACGGGCTTGTTTGGCCAGAGTCCGAATCGCAATGATTTTATCAATGAAAGTCGCCCCTAAATCTTGCTCAATCACATCACTGAGTAAATTGCCCAATAGGCGAACATTTTCTTTTAGATCTGCGTCCAATGTGTTGGTCATAAACCTTCCTAATGGCAAGAGATAAACGTTAGATTAATTGTAGACGGTTTGTTATTGCATGGGGTTAGGCCCTAGTTTACAGATAATTGCCATAAGAAGAAGGAAGCAAAAACAGCGCCAAACTTTTTTGTAAATATTAGTAACCAAAAAGACCATTCGGCCAAAGCTGAGCTAAACTGGTTAAGGTAAGTTGTTCAGTGTTGAGGTTTGTTTGCATGAATGTCCGAGAGCTCATGTCATCATGGGAATCTGCTAGCCATATTGATAATGGCGATGAAAAATACCAAGTCCAATTGCCGCTTAAAGATGCGGCCCGCATCGAAGCCCTCACGGGGTTATACCCAGGCTTAAATCGCAATGAAATTATCGCTCAGTTAATAGGTGTTGCACTCGATGAGGTCGAGCGACAAATGCCCTATAAACAAGGTAAAAAGGTGGTTTCGTTTGATGAATTAGGAGACCCCTTGTATGAAGACGTAGGGCTGACCCCCAAGTATTTACAGTTGCGGCATCAATTTGCACAAACCTTTAACGGCAAAAAGAAATCCGCTTAGTGTTTCAATAATATAATGGGCACGCCTGTTCGGGTTGTGCTCAGCTTTATGATTTAGCCCCTTAACTGCGATGCCTTACATGCGCAATCCGTACGAGGTTGCCCCGCGACCGACCACAACAAGTTAATCTTTAAGCCTAAAATAACACACTCTTACCTTACAGGACCGTAACCCAAAACCCAGTACGAGGTTGCCCCGCGACCGAAAATTGCCACAAAGATGCGTTAAAGGGTAGGGAATATCCAACAAAAAAGGTGAGCTGTTAAACAGGCTCACCTTTTTGGCTTGTGCTTTTAGTTGCACTAACGGAAGGTTAATTCAATGTGACTTGCAAAATACTGCGACGCAGATCCGCGTTAAGCAGGATTTTGGCATCGTTGGCAATGCTTTCAATGCGCTTGCCAAATTCGATGTTGCCGTCGTCATTTAAGGTAAGCACTTTACGCTCGAGTAACTCTTCAATCAGGTTTTTAAAGAGCGATTTATCGAAAAATTCTGGTGCATTTAAACCGTGCAGAATCGAAATACGCTGTGCCATTAACGAGCAGTTTTGCACCATGCTGTCTTTACTAACACTGCCCGTGCCGGCACGTTGTAATAGTGCGATGGCAATATAGTAACGCTCAAGAATTTGAATCACTTGCTGCGATAACACAGACAACATAATGTAATTGTTTGAGCTAACCGATGGGCGTATTAGTTCGTCGCCTTCTTGTGATAAATAGCCTTTGCTGACACACAAATCAAGCCACTGGTCGATGACACCGCTGATCTCATCTTCTTGCCAATGCAAAAACAACTCAGCTTTTAAGTATGGGTAAATGGTTTTGGCAAAGCGCACGACATCATCACGCTTCATTTTGACGTTATTAATAAACAAACACGCCAGCATGGACGGAATCGCGAACAAGTGAATCACGTTATTGCGGTAGTACGTCAGCATGACGGCTTGAGCTTCATCCATGCGGATAATATCCCCAAGCGGATGACTTAAGCGCTCAATCACATTCATGTTTTCTGCGTATTTAATCCAATCGTTACCATCACCTTCTGGCAAGGTGGTTAAATGGCTGTACGGCATGTCTTTGGCTAAATCACGATATAGGTTCAGGGTTTGCGCTAAAACGGCTTCATCCATAGCTTGTTTTGGCGCGGCTAAAATAGCGAGTGCCAGCATGTTAATAGGGTTCAACGCCGCGGCTTTATTAATCTGTGTGACCACATCAATGGCTAATTCGTTGACCACATCTTTTGTCCACTCTGGGCGGAAATCAGCACCGTGGTCTTCGGTTTTCCAGCCTGGGCGTTTGTCTTCAAGGTAATGGTTTAAATCAATGGCATCACCAAAGGTCAGGTATACGCGGCCAAAGTTCTTTTTCATATCTTTTAACGTTTTGAAAATGCCCAGTACCGATTCTTTTTTCTTGGTCTTACCGCGCAGCTCGCCTTGATAGGTGCCGCCTTCAAATACTTTTTCATAACCAATGTACACTGGCATAAATACGATGGGTTTATGGCTGTCACGTAAGAAACTGCGCACGGTCATGGCTAACATACCTGCACGGGGTTTTAAGGTACGCCCCGTACGTGAGCGGCCACCTTCGATAAAATACTCAGTCGAGTAACCGGAGGTAAAAATAGCATGTAGGTATTCATCAAATACCGCACTGTAAAGTGGGTTGTCTTTAAAACTGCGACGCATAAAGAAGGCACCACCACGACGCAGAATAGGGCCAACAACAGGCAGGTTTAAGTTAATGCCCGCGGCAATTTGCGGTGGCACAAAACCATTTTTAAATAACACATAAGACAGCAATAAATAATCGATGTGGCTGCGATGACACGGCACATAAATAATTTCGTTGTCTTTGTAGGTGGTTTTAAGCTGATCAAGGTTTTGCACTTGCACGCCGTTGTACAATTTATTCCAAACCCAAGTGAGTACGATGTCTAAAAAACGAATGGTACTGTGACTTTGATTTGATGCGATTTCGTCGCCGTATTTAATGGCTTTAGCCGCGGCTTTTTCGTAGCTGATGCCTTTTTCTTGCATCTCCTGTTCGATGGCCGCTTTTACCATGGGTTTACGAATTAAACGGTGAACAAGTGTTCGGCGATGGGATAAATCAGGGCCGATTACCGCGCTGCGGGTATGGCGAAAATGCACACGTAAAACGCGGCCTAATTTGCGAATTAAACGCGGTGCTTCCATGTTAGGGCTTTCGCTAATCACCTCTTGAATATCAAGCGGCGCACTAACATGCACAAACGTATTACGACCATTTAATATGATGCTAACAATACGGCGTAATTTACTGGCAACAGACCATGTGTCGCCTAGCCATATTTTTAAAAAGCTTTTTTCTTTATCAGGTGAGCGGCCCCAAAACACATTAACAGGGACGATTTTTACTTTAATTTCTGGGTTGTTTTGGCAAACATCAATCATGTCAGGGACAGATTGATGCAGGTACGGCATGGCACGACGGCGAAACCAACGGCCTTCGGTACGTGATAAATAAATAATGCGGCTACTGAATTTAGTGCCTGCAATTTCAATGGGTTCAAGTGCGTGGGGCAAACCGTTTTTACGGGTTTCGCTGTCGAGCACAAGGCTTGTGGAATAGGAACGATGGGGCAGTGCATAAAAAATTGGTTGGTCGGGGTCGTTGGCTAGAACGTCTTGAGACTCTTTAATCCCAACGACATTGGTTCTAACCCAAATTTTAAGAATTCCGCGGAATAACGCATTAACAATAGAAAATAGGGCGCGCAAAGTCATCACCTTTTAAATTAAACCCAAAGCTTAAAATAGCCTTGTAGGTTGTGAAACCAGACTACTGATAAACCATAGTCTGAACGCAAAACAATGGCGAATTGTAGCAGGTCTGGGTTACAAACCAACGGTAAAATCTTGCCCCGTTAAGGCAATCACATAATCAAGGTATTGTAATCGGAAAAAGTGACGCTATATTGACAGCTCATTATTACTGGGAATGAAACTTTCCCTGATTTTAGAAGACTAATCTGCGCTCAATAATAATAGAGAGTTTAATCATGATTCGTGTGCAAAATCTCACAAAGCGGTTTGACCTGTTTACGGCGGTCAACAACCTAAGTTTTGATGTGTCACCTGGCGAAGTGTTGGGATTTTTAGGACCCAATGGTGCTGGCAAATCCACCACAATGAAAATGATCACGGGCTTTATCGAACCAAGCCAAGGTCATGTCAGCGTGTGCGACATTAATGTGAGTCAAAATCCTCAAGCCGCCCAAGAAATTATGGGATACCTACCCGAAGGGGCACCCGCCTACGGCGAAATGACCGTTATGGCGTTTTTACACTTTATTGCCAAAGTACGGGGTTTGAATGGCGAAGAGCGTGAAAAACGTTTGGCCAGTGTTATTAAACAAGTCGAACTTGAATCGGTACTGAATAAACCGATCGAGACCTTATCAAAGGGCTTTGCGCGTCGTGTTGGGTTAGCCCAAGCCATTATGCATGACCCAAAAGTGTTGGTATTAGATGAACCCACTGACGGCTTAGACCCAAACCAAAAACACCAAGTGCGCGAGCTGATAAAAGGCTTAGCCAAAGATAAAATCGTGATTATTTCGACTCATATTTTAGAAGAAGTCAGCGCGGTGTGCTCCCGTGCGCTCATCATCAGCGAAGGCAAATTATTACTCGACGGCAAACCAGACGAGCTAGAACGTCAAAGCCGTCACCACAACGCCATTTGTTTACAACTGGCCAATGAATACGACGACATGCAGCAACAACTTGCCAGCATTACTGACATTGAAAGCGTTGAGCTTGCCGCAAAAATAGAAGACCGCACCTTTATGCTGTTTCCTAAAGAAGGCCAAATGTTGCTGCCAGAGGTTGTTCGCTGGTTAGACGACAAACAATGGGCCGTTGAAAACATTCACCTAGAAAAAGGCCGCCTTGACGATGTATTCCGTCAAGTGACCCGCGCCCACAGCTTATAAGGAGCATGCCATGACGTTTAACATGAATATGACAACCATTGTCATGCAGCGCCAACTGCACAGCTATTTTGCTACTCCCATCGCCTATGTGTTCATTTTAATGTTCTTGGTGTTATCGGGTGTGTTCAGCTTTTACCTTGGGCACTTTTATGAAAAAGGCCAAGCGGATTTAAGCGCCTTTTTTAACTTTCATCCTTGGTTGTATTTGTTCTTTATGCCCGCTATTGCCATGGGATTGTGGGCACCTGAGCGCCAAATGGGCACCATTGAATTACTCATGACACTGCCCATTGGCCAAGCCAATGCCGTGATTGGTAAATTTTTAGCCGCGTGGTTATTTGCCGGTTTAGCATTGGTATTAACCTTTCCTATGTGGATCACCGTGTCTTACTTAGGCGCGCCAGATAACGGCGTGATTGCGGCCGGTTACATTGGCTCGTGGTTAATGGCCGGTAGCTTTTTAGCCATTGGCAGTTGTATGTCGGTGTGCAGTAAAAACCAAATTGTCGCGTTTATTTTTACCGTTGTGGTGTGCTTTATCTTTATGGTGAGCGGTGTGCCAATGGTGCTAGACAGCTTTGCTTGGGCACCACAAAGCATGATCGACTTCATTGCCGGTTTGAGCTTTTTAACCCGCTTTGATGCCATTGCTCGCGGCGTGTTAGACCTGCGTGACATCACTTACTTTTTAGCCATGATGGCTCTTTGGTTGTACCTCACGCAAGTGATGCTGCAACGCAACAAAGCCAAATAACACAAGGAGAATAATATGAAACCGACCGTATTAAAGTTTGTATTGGCCCCCGTGTGTTTTGTGCTGGTGCTGATTGTTAGTCAAATGGTATTAAAAGGCGCGCGCGTCGATTTAACCGAACAAAATATTTATAGCTTGTCGCAAGGCAGCAAAAATATCATGGGCAACCTCGAACAAGAGGTCACCTTAAACTTATATTTTTCAGATAAGGCTACCAAAGATTTAACCGCACTGCGCAGCTACGCCAAGCGTGTAGAAGAATTACTGCAAGAGTATGTGTTGTTATCGGATGGCAAACTCAGTTTAAACCTAATTGACCCAGAGCCATTCTCAGAAGCCGAAGACAGCGCCGCCGAAGCTGGTCTGCAAGCGGTGCCCATTGCCACAGGCGATGATGTGTACTTTGGTTTGCAAGCTAAAAACAGCAAAGGTGATGAGTCGATTATTGGGTTTTTCCAACCGGACAAAGAACCCTTTTTAGAATATGAAATCAGCGAACTGATTTACCGCTTAAGCCAAACCCGTATACCGGTAGTGGGCTTAATGACCAGCCTAGACATGCGTGGCGGATTTGATATGCAAAGCGGTGGCACCACACCACCTTGGGCCGTGTTTGAACAGCTAGACCAGCTATACGATGTACGCTGGGTTGAAGATGAAATTGAAGAAATCGAACAAGACATCGAGCTATTAGTCGTGGTGCAACCTGCCAATCTAGATGACGCCAGCTTGTACGCCATTGATCAGTTTGTTATGGGCGGCGGTAAACTGATCGCCTTTGTTGACCCAAAAGCCGACAGCAAACAAGCCAGCCCAATGGGTGAAGAAGACATTGCCATTAATCCGCTTAAACCTTTGTTTAACCAGTGGGGGATTGATTACGACGACAGCCAAGTGGTGATCGATGCGCAATACGGGTTAACGGTTTCAATGGGTCAAGGCATGCCGCCTGTGCGACACCTTGGTTTATTAGGTTTGCAAGCAGACGGCCTAAACCCTAACGAAGTGGTGACGGGCGAATTAGAATCCATCAATTTTGCCAGTGCTGGTTTTGTACAACCGAGCGAAGCCGCCACGACAACATTCGACGCATTGGCGTGGTCAAGCACCGCAGCACAACCCATTGATATCAACCGCTACAGCGTTGTGAGCGACCCAAGACAATTAATGGATGGCTTTGCACCCACAGGTGAAAGCTACGTATTAGCCGCGCGCATCAGCGGTGAAGCCACAAGCTTTTTTGAAAAAGCGCCGATCGAACTAGAAACACCGCGTGAACATGTGGGCAGCAACGACAACATTAATGTGATGGTCGTCGCCGACTCAGACGTACTAACCGATCGTTTATGGGTGCAAGTCCAAAACTTTTTTGGTCAGCGCATTGTGCAACCTTGGGCCGACAACGGCGCATTGGTGAGCAACATGGTTGAGCAATACCTTGGCAGCAACGACTTAATCACCATTCGTAGCCGTGGCCGCTTTGCTCGCCCATTTGAAGTTGTACAAGATTTGCAGCAACAAGCGCAAAGTAAGTTTTATGAAAACGAACAAGCCTTGCAGCAACAGCTAGAAGAAACCGAGCAACGCATGGCCGAGCTTGAAACCCAGCGCAACAAAGATGCGTTAACGTTAAGCCCAGAACAAGAAGCCACTCTAAACGGCTTTCAGCAAGAAAAACTGCGTATTCGTAAAGCACTGCGTGACGTACGCCACGAGCTAGATAAAGACATCGAAAGCCTAGGCAGTTGGTTAAAGGTACTTAACATCGCCATTATGCCAGTGCTGTTAACTTTGTTGTTGCTGCTGTTAGCCCGATTAACATTGCGTAAATCCCGCAAATAACAGTATGTAAATTAAGAGTACGCTAATAACAGCAGGTAAGCAGCCGTACATAAATAACAGGATGTCGTTTATAAAACGCACATGCGCAAGGAGCACCATGCAACACGGTTTAAATGATGTGGAGTTACAAGATAACCTCTTTATTTGTCGCCCCAAAGGGGCGTTCAACTTAGAAGGGGTTACCGAGTACGAAACCAAATTTGCCCAAATGGCCGCCACGTTAAAAGGGCAGTCATGGGGCATTATCAACGTATATGACGACTACGAAGCAGGTGGGCCAGATGTGCAAAAACGCATTTGGTCCCAGTTTAATTGGTCAGCTTTAAATGGCTGCGACTACATCGGCTTTGTGGCGCACAACCCCTTGCATGAGTTTGCGGCCAAACACACCACAAGCAATATACCCATAAAAGAAATGCGCACGTTTAAAAACGAAGCAGACGCATTCACTTGGATCAAACAAGCGTTGAAACCCAAAACTAACCTTTGAATATTAACCACCCACAAAAAAGCCAGCATATGCTGGCTTCAGACTGCTGACAAAGTCCTCGCCTTTTTAGG